>CAMPHB010000212.1 GCA_946885755.1 uncultured Methylophaga sp.
CTTATATCAACACCTCGATTGAGCATATAACGCCGAAGTTTAATCCTGTATGAGTTGTTTTAACGGCAGATCTGCAAGCTATTTATAAAGAATACGATAGTCTCGCATTGAAAATTATTGGCGTAGCCGCCGCTATCATGCTGACTTCTATCCTGAGCGGTATCTTTTTTGCCAACCGCATTGCTAACCCTATCCGACGGCTTGTCGGCGTCGCCGAAAAGTTTTCTAAAGGGGATTACTACCAGCAGGTAGCGGTTGGCAAAAGTAGTGAAGAAATCAGATCGCTGTCTGATGCGTTGCAAACCATGGGGCAAAATATTCAGCTCCGTGAACAGCAAATTACCTACCAGGCAGAACATGACAATCTGACCGGCCTGCTCAACACCCAAAAACTGCGTGACATTCTGCAAACGGCCTTGCCAGAAATGGGCCGATCGATGCAAATCGCATTTTATATTGATAACTTCCGGCAGATAAATGATCAGCTAGGGCCTGAGTTTGCCGATACTTGCCTGAAAATGATCGCCGACCGGTTGCTCAACATCCAATACCCACTGAAACATTTTCATGCCCGTATGGATGGCATTGGTTTTATTTCGGTTTTACAACTGAATGAAAACCAGCAACCTAACACGCTCAGCGAACGTATTCTTGAGCAACTTGAGCGCCCACTGGTTCATAAAGATATTGAAATACAGCTGCGATTTTACTGTGGTATCACTTTTTATCCGGAACACGGAGATGACCAGCGCACTATTCTTCGCCGCACGCATATTGCCGCCGATTATGCCCGTAGTGAACGTAAGCGTGTGCATTGTTATGAACCGGGTCAGGATGAAGATCGGCTGGAACAACTGGCCATGGTCGAAGCGCTTAATACCGCGCTTAAATCACAATCAGATGAGCTATACCTGCATTTTCAGCCCAAAGTCAGTCTGACTAACCATACCGTCACCGCCGTTGAAACACTTATCCGCGGGCATCGCCCCGGCAGTGGCAATGTCCGGCCGGATATTTTTATTGATTTGGCCGAACAAGCCGGCCTGATTGTGCCCCTAACCCGCTGGGTGGTACTGCAGACTTTGCGCCAGTTAAAACGCTGGCACGATGCCGGGCTGCCGTTACAGGCAGCAATCAATGTCTCGGCAGAAGATATTTGTCACCCGATGTTTTGCCAGATGATGGAACAAGCGGTACTGCATGCAGGGATCCAGCCGCGGTTTTGCATTATTGAAATCACCGAACGCGATATTATGTACGATGAAGCCGTTGGCTTGCTGACATTGAAATCGCTGAAAAAAATGGGCTTTAGGATCGCCCTTGATGACTATGGCATAGGCCAGTCGACATTAGCCAAACTGAAAGATCTGCCAATTGATGAACTCAAACTCGATAAAGAATTTATCATGACGCTGGACCAATCTGAAAAAAACCAGAAGATTGTCAAAGCGACCATCAGTATGGCGCATAGTCTGGGGATGAAAGTGGTTGCCGAAGGCCTCGAAAACGCTGCCAGCATGGTGATTTTGCAGGAAATGCACTGTGATGCGGTTCAGGGATATCATATTGCCAAGCCCATGGATCCGGCACAATTACAAATCTGGTTGGAGAATAACGATGCGGCTTACCGCCTGCCTGTTGCTGTTAATCACACCTAACCTGTGGGCTGCCGATGGTAAGTTGCTGGCCACCCCTGGCGTGTCTCAAATTGAGGGCGCCGCAGGTGGCGGATTTGTGCCGTGGGCGCAACTGGCCGGTTATGGCAGCCGTGATGAAATCGCTGCCAATGTATTTTGTAGCCGCGGTAACACCGATAATTATCATCTCAATGTTTGTGGCGCACAGATTGGTCTGTATGACCGCGTTGAGTTGTCGCTTGCCCAGCAACAATTTCACGTCGATGCTATGGATTTGAATATCGAACAGCGGGTGCTCGGCGCTAAAGTGCGTTTGTACGGTGATATTGTTTACAGTCGCTGGCCACAAGTCAGTCTGGGTATGCAATACAAAAAGCTTGATGATCCACTGGTCGCTGACTTGTTGGGTGCGGAACAGGATAGTGGCACCGATGTTTATATCGCTGCCAGTAAACTGCACTTGGGCGCGATTGCCGGCTACAACTGGTTCTGGAACATCACCGCCCGCTCCACTGAGGCGAATCAGACCGGTCTGCTCGGTTTTGGTAGCGCTGCCGGCGGCAGTGAACGAGATTGGCAATTAGAAGCCTCTACAGCCATTTTATTAAGCAGGCACTGGGCCGTTGGCGTCGAATACCGGCAAAAGCCCGACAATCTCGGCCCCAAAGAAGATGACTGGCACAATATCTTTGTCGCCTGGTTTCCCAATAAATATGTCAGTGTCACAGCCGCTTATCTTGACCTTGGCGATATTGCCGGCGCTGAATCACAGCGTGGCAGTTATGTATCGGTCACGGGGTATTTCTGATGCGTTTGTTAATGACCGCGCTTTTATTGTTGCTCAGTGCCTGCGCCAGCCAGCCGAAAACAACTTTATATGACGATCTGGGTGGACAACCGGCTATTGATGCCCTTGTTGATAACTTCATCAAAGGGGTTGCCGCCGATCCGCAAATTTTCCCGTATTTTGCTGACAGTCATGTCAGTCGTTTCCGGGAAAAGATCACCGAACATTTCTGCCATATCAGTGACGGCCCCTGCAAGTACACCGGCGATAATATGGTCGATATTCATGTTGGTATGGATATCAGTGAAAATCACTTTAACCAAGTGGTCGATTTGCTCTATGACGCCATGGAACAGGAAAACATTCCGCATCGTACCCAGAACCGGTTGATTGCCCGTCTGGCACCTCTACGCAAAGATATTATTTACCGTTAGTTGTCTGCCGCTCGGCAACATGGGTGAAAATCACCTGATTACGGCCATTTTGTTTGGCAGTGTAAAGCGCGTTATCGGCTGTTTCGAGTATTTTATCCAGCCCCGGTTGTTGCTCTTCCGGCCAGATGATGCAAACACCGCAGCTCATGGTGACACTGATAAGCTGATGTTCACAGGCAATCGGCGTGACCGCGATAATTTGCCGTAAACGCTCAAAGGTATTACTGGCCTCATCAGGCAAAACTTCCATCGCCACAATAAATTCTTCACCGCCAAAACGGCCGAAGATATCGTATTCACGCATGGCATTTTTTAGCCGCGTGGTAAATTTTCGCAGCACCAGATCACCCACCGAGTGACCATAGGTGTCATTGATATCCTTGAATTTATCGATATCACATAAGGCGATGCAGTAAATACTGTCAGCACGCCCTACCCGGTTCAGTTCTTCACGAACCCGCTGCAGGCTGGCGTGACGGTTCAAAATACCGGTCAGTTGGTCATAGTTCGCCCGGTAGACCAGATCTTTATACAGCGCTGATAAGGGATCGGCGAGCCGCCGGGCCAGCATGGAACTGAGCCAGACGGCCAGTAATACCACCACCGCAGCCATCAACAGTGAACGGTAATGCAACTGCGTCAGTGACGCTTCAAAACTGCTGATATCGGCCTGCAAATACAACTTAACCGGCGACGCTTCATCAATGCCCTGTAACAGCATCGACTGCACCAGCGGCTGGTTGGTCATTGCTGCCGAAATGTCCACCTGTCCGGCGCTATCATTAAGCGGTTGCCACTGCGAAGGTGTTGAACTGAATACCCGCTGGTCATCAC
>CAMPHB010000213.1 GCA_946885755.1 uncultured Methylophaga sp.
CGTCGGCCCTGGTGATGCGGTACTGGTGCCGAATCCGGCTTATCCGATTCATCCCTATGGTTTTGTTATTGCCGGCGCGGATATTCGCCATGTGCCGCTGACGCCGGATGTGGATTTCTTTGCTGAGCTGGAAAAATCGGTTAAAGACTCGTGGCCAAAACCGAAAATGCTGGTGCTGAATTTCCCCGGTAATCCGACCACACAATGTGTAGAGCTGGATTTCTTTGAGCGGATTGTTGAATTTGCCCGTGAGCATCAGATCTGGGTGATCCACGATTTGGCTTACGGCGAAATCTGTTTTGATGGCTATAAAGCGCCGTCGATTTTGCAGGTGCCGGGCGCCAAAGATGTAGCGGTCGAGTTTTATACGCTATCTAAAACCTACAATATGCCGGGCTGGCGGATTGGCTTTATGTCAGGTAATCCAACACTGGTCGCGGCTTTGGCGCGAATGAAGTCCTATCTCGATTACGGCATGTTTACGCCAATTCAGGTAGCGGCTATCACTGCTCTGGAAGGCCCGCAGGAATGTGTTGCTGAAATCGCTGAAACCTATCGCAAGCGCCGTGATGTTTTATGCGACGGCCTCAATGCGATTGGCTGGCCGGTCGAAAAACCCAAGGCGACCATGTTTGTCTGGGCGAAAATTCCGGAGCAGTTTCGCGCGATGGGCTCACTGGAATTCAGTAAAAAATTATTAATGGAAGCCAAGGTTGCCGTGTCACCGGGCATTGGTTTTGGCGAATATGGTGATGAGTACGTGCGGTTTGGTTTGATCGAAAACCAGCACCGTACCCGTCAGGCGATTCGCGGTATTCGTGACATGATGAAAAAAGGCTAGGGGGCTGTGTGCAATCAGTAAAAATCGGCATTCTCGGACTGGGTACAGTCGGTGGCGGCACCGTCAGCGTACTGAAACGCAATGCGCGTGAAATCAGCCGCCGTGCCGGACGCGATATTGAAATTTTCGCTGCTGCTGATAAAGAACTGGATAAGCCGCGTAGTTACGATTTAACCGGTATTAATCTGACTGATGATGCCTTTTCGGTAGTCAATAACCCGGACATTCAGATCGTTGTCGAGTTAATTGGTGGCACCGGTGTGGCCCGTGATTTGGTGATGCAGGCCATTGAAAACGGCAAACATGTGGTCACTGCTAACAAAGCACTGATTGCCATGCACGGCAATGAATTATTTGCCAAAGCGCAGGAAATGGGCGTCACCATCGCTTTTGAAGCGGCGGTTGCCGGCGGTATTCCGATTATCAAAGCCATGCGAGAAGGCCTTGCCGGTAACCGCATTGAATGGCTGGCCGGTATCATTAACGGCACCGGTAACTTTATCCTTACCGAAATGCGTGAAAAACAGCGTAATTTTGCCGATGTACTCGCTGAAGCGCAGGCGCTGGGTTATGCCGAAGCAGATCCGACCTTTGATGTGGAAGGTATCGATGCTGCGCACAAACTGACGATTATGGCGTCAATTGCTTTTGGTATTCCGCTGCAGTTTTACAAATGCTACACCGAGGGCATCAGCAAGATTTCACAAGATGATGTGCAATATGCTGCCGAACTCGGTTATCGCATCAAACACCTGGGTATTGCCAAGAAAACCCCACAGGGCGTTGAACTGCGGGTGCATCCGACGTTGATCCCGCAGCGCCGTTTGATTGCTAATGTCAATGGCGTGATGAATGCTGTGGTGGTTAAGGGCGATGCGGTTGGCCCGACCTTGTATTATGGTGCGGGCGCCGGTTCTGAGCCGACCGCCTCGGCAGTAGTCGCTGATATTGTTGATATTGTCCGGGCGCTGACTTCAGATCCGGAAAACCGCGTGCCGCATCTGGCTTTCCAACCAGACGCCATCAAAGACACGCCGATTTTGCCGATGTCTGAAGTGGTAACTTCGTATTATTTACGGATCCAGACCGAAGACAAACCTGGCGTGCTGGCCGACATTACGCGGATTTTCAGCGAGCAGGGCATCAATATCGAAGCGATTTTGCAAAAACAACCGGAAGATGATGAAGGGCTGGTGCCTATCATTATGCTGACCCAGCCGGTTGCCGAAAAGAATATGGACGAAGCCATTGCCCAGATTGAGGCGCTGGATACCGTCAAAGACGCGATCATGCGGATTCGCATGGAAACGCTGGGCTGATTAAGCCCGCGAAGTTTAAAGAGGAAATCTTATGTCATTTCGCCCCCGTTATACCGGCCTGATTGACCGTTACCGTGATCGCCTGCCGGTGAACGATGACACCCGTTTGATCAGTCTTGGTGAAGGTAATACCCCGCTGATTAAGCTCAATAATATCCCGAAACATATCGGCAAAAATGTTGATATTTACGTTAAATACGAAGGTCTGAATCCCACTGGTTCATTTAAAGACCGTGGCATGACTATGGCCGTGACCAAGGCCGTGGAAGAGGGCAGCAAAGCCATTATCTGTGCTTCAACCGGTAATACTTCAGCTGCCGCTGCCGCTTATGCTGCGCGCGCTGGCATTACCGCGTTTGTCATCATTCCGGACGGTAAGATCGCGCAGGGCAAACTGGCTCAGGCAATGATGCACAATGCCGTAGTGATTCAGATCAAAGGCAATTTTGACGAAGGCATGCGCCTCGTTAAGGAAGTTGCCGATCATGCGCCGGTGACCATCGTTAACTCGATTAACCCATATCGCCTGCAAGGCCAGAAAACGGCGGCTTTTGAAATCGTTGAAGAACTCGGCCGCGCACCGGATTATCACTGCCTGCCCGTCGGTAATGCCGGTAATATCACCGCTCACTGGATTGGTTATTGCGAATATTCATCAGGCAGTGGCGATCATGTCACTGAGGCTTGTGCTTACTGTAAAGGCCATTGCAAATATGCGGGTGGCGCCATTGTCGGCAACCGGCCGAAAATGGTCGGTTATCAGGCGGCGGGCAGCGCACCGTTTATGCGCGGTCATATGGTTGATGATCCGGAAACGGTGGCTACCGCCATCCGTATCGGCCATCCGCAAAGCTGGGATATGGCCTGGAAAGTTAAAGAAGAATCCCGCGGCTGGTTTGACGAATGTAGCGATGACGAAATTCTCGCCGCACAAAAACTGCTGGCAGAAATGGAAGGCGTGTTCTGTGAGCCGGCTTCGGCCACATCGCTGGCTGGTGCGTTGCGTGATATCAATACTGGCAAGATCCCCGAAGGCAGCAGCGTGGTCTGTACACTGACTGGCCATGGTCTTAAAGATCCGGACACCGCCATCAAGCAAAGCAGTTCGCCAGTCGTGACAGTCAACGCCGACATGGCCTCGGTACGTGATGCCATTTTGAGCAATCTGAGAGACTGATGGCGACGCTGGCACCTAATGAGGCAGAAAGAAGTGCGGCGCGTACGCCGCATGATATTTTTCTGACCAATCTGATTGCCAATCATATTCTGCTGTTTACGGCGATTGCTGCCACCGGCAGAAGCTTTTTCGGCTTTATTGTGCTGGTGCCAATTTTCTCATTTAGTTTTCTCGCTTATACCTTCTGGCGTTCTGGCCGTGTCAAGCGTGAAGACAGCGAATTTATTTATATTCACTGGCAAATTGCCCGGCGCTGGAGCAAGTTGTTTGCGTCGGTGCTGCTGCTGATGGTGACAATTGCAGTGCTGGGCTGGCTGGGCTACACCTATCTTGGCATGATGAAAGAGGCGGT
>CAMPHB010000214.1 GCA_946885755.1 uncultured Methylophaga sp.
GCAATCATCTGCGTCACCAATGGCGGCATTTTGGGATGTTCAACACTGCTGGACAGATCGCGCCCGGCAAACACCCGCTCAGAAGCGTGTTTCATCTTGTCGGAATAAATTTTGTTCGCAATCAGATCGGCAGTTATTTTTAACGCATCAAAAATCGTAATACCGCTACGTAGCAGGATCGACATTGCCCAGTTCATCTGTGCCATGGAACCGTAAATAATCATCTTGCCGAACACCGGCATACTGAGTAGCAGCCGATCAATCAACCGTCGGCCTCTGTAAGTTTTGTAAACCACGATGATGAAAATGATCGCTACTATCGCTCCACCGATAATAAACAGGCCGTTGTCACGTAAAAAAGCTGCGCCATCAATCAATGCCTGCGTCGAGGCTGGCAGCGGTTTACCCTGGCGGAGCAAAAACTCAGCAAACTTCGGAATGATGGCCACCACCATAAAAGTCGCCACACCAATCGCGGCAATCACCACCACCGCCGGATAGATCATGGCGTTAATCATCTGCTTGCGTAGTTGTGACTTTTTCTCAAGATGAATCGCCAGACGCTCCATAATGACGTCCAACTCACCGGTGTTTTCACCGGCGACCACCAGATTGATAGCAATGTCACTGAAAACATCTTTATGTTTTCGCAGGGCATCAGATAAGGACTTACCGGCCTGAATATCCCGGTACATCTTCCGTACGGCAAAATTCAATCTTGGACTGTCAATCTGCGTAGAAGCCAGTTCCAGACATTCTGCTACGGCAAGGCCGGCTTTAAGCATAAAAGCCATTTGCCGGTAGAAAAATATCAGCGTGTCATTAGAAACCGAGCGCTGTGTGGCATACCAATCTTTAAAATTATCCTGACCCAAAAAACCACTACGGCGTTTTTCCGCGATTTTCAGCACCCGCAAGCCTTCAGTGCGAAGCGCCTGTGCCGCAGAATTCAAATTTTCCGCCTGCAACTGCCCTGCCCGCTCGGTGCCAGTGCGGGTCAATGCCTGATAAGCAAAGACCGGCATCTCAGCTTACCTCCAGCATTTCACGCTGCTTGAAGACTGCCACATTCTTGACTTCTTCCAGCGTCGTCAGACCGCGCAGGACTTTTTCACAGCCGTCATGCCACATGAATTTCAAACGTTTACCGGCACTGGCTTCCAGTGTTTCTTCGTCTTCACCTCTGGCCACCAGTCGTGCCAGTTTTTCATCAAACCACAATGTTTCAAACAGCCCCAGACGACCGCGAAAACCCTGTCCCTGACACACGGCACAACCGACTGGATCAAAAATTTCGACACTATCGTCAAGGTTTAGCATTTCCAGTTCTTCAGGCGTGGCGGGTCTTGGCTGTGCACAGTGCCGGCATAAACGTCTTACCAGGCGCTGGGCAATCACAGCCGTCATGGTTGAACCAATCAGAAACGGTTCACAACCAATATCAATCAGCCGGGTCACGGCACTAACCGCATTGTTGGTATGCAGGGTCGAAAACACCATATGCCCGGTCATGGCGGCTTTTACCGCGACATCAGCCGTTTCCGAGTCACGGATCTCACCCACCATCAGTACATCCGGATCATGACGCAGCAATGAGCGTAGTGCGTCAGCAAAACTGATTTTCGGCCCGGTCTGGATTTGTGAAACGCCATCAATGACATATTCAATCGGGTTTTCCACCGTCATGATATTGAGGTGAGGTGCGTTAATTTCCTGTAAGGCCGCAAACAGCGTTGTTGATTTACCACTACCGGTCGGACCGGTCAGCAAAATCATGCCATACGGTTTGCGAATGGCTTGTTTGAAAGCAATTAGGTCTTGTTCCAAAAAACCCAGTTCGGTCAGTGTCAGATCATTTTTTTCCTGCCCCAGTAATCGCATGGTGATCCGTTCACCTAACCGGATTGGTGCAGTCGCCACCCGAATGTTGAATTCCAGATCCACCGGTGGTGCCAGATAATAAGAAAAACCACCATCCTGTGGCATTCTTTGTTCGGCAATATCCAATCCGGACAAGACCTTGACGCGGGAAATTAATCCAGCGGCAACACTCTGATCAGCATCCAGGGGGTAGTCACGTAATTTACCGTCAATACGTAGCCGTACTCGCAGACCGGATTCTTCTGTCAGAAAATGTACATCGGAAGAACGATTCAGATAAGCATCGCGAAGAATTCTGTCCAGCAACTCGATAAGGTCGGTTTCGGTTGTGGTCTGTGCTGCCGACTGTGCTTGCGCTACCGCAGAATTGGCAAGCTGTTTTTTCACCATTAACCGCAACTGATCCGGATCAGCCATCACCACCGGCAAGTTCTGACCAATCAGTCGTTGTGCGGCATCAATTGATGAACGATCGTGTGGATCGCTTATCACCAGATAATCACTATGATTATCAGTGACTACCAGTTGTTGTTTACGGTTAATCAGACTGGCCGGCATTTTTTTGGTCAGCGCCGGATTGACTTCGGCATGCAGCAAATCGAGAAATGCCAGACCATTTTTTTCCGCCAGCGCCCGGTACATTGCCGATAGTGGAATACGATAATGCGCTAGGATTTTGGATAGTAATGGCATCCGTTCCCGACGCGCTTTTACGCGCAGTTGGTCGATATCAGCCTGTAATAACAGACCGGTATCAATACCCGCGCTAACAAGTTGGTCGTCAGTGACTGCCATAACGAGCCTAAAGCGCCAGTACCAGTTCGGTTTTCAACAGTTGCGACATACCACGCAATGGCGCAACCTCGAGTTTTTCGATGTTCATTCGCACCACTGTCACCTGATATGGCAAGTTATCCAGACCGTGGATAAAGCGCCGCAGTGATGGATAATCGCCATCTATTTCAAGTCGCTGTAGCGGACGGGCATACATTGAGCCCGGCGATAAACGTTTTATCCAGCCTGCTGTTGGTGGCACGATAATTTCTGCTTCATCGCCAGCACGACGCTTGGTGGTGCTTGTCACAGGCTCGACTCTTAATGTCTGATTGACGCGTATCCGAATACCACTATCGCGGGCCAGCTCAGAAATCCTGACCCGTAATTCTTGTGAGTCCAGCGGCGCCAGTTGCATTTCGATTTGACCGGCATTGTCTTTGATGGCTTCTAAAGCTTTTTCCTGATCATCCAACTGGGCAATAATTTCGTCGATTTTTTCCTGTGGCTCATCCGGAATTTCCATCGTAGCAATCCGGTTAAGCGTGTTTTCTGTTTGTTTTTCCAGCAGGTCAATGTCACTCAGCCGTGGTTCAAAGCGTAAATAGCCGTAGCCCCCCAGCAATATCACTATGATCACCGCAGCCGCCAAGAGTTTTTCGCGTTTATTAAGTTGTTTGATGTTCATTGAACGGCCTCACTTTGTGGGATGAGATGCAAAAGACTCATCGAGACCGAATAACCGGGCATATTCATTGGGCCGATTTTTTCCATGACCTGAATATCACGCACCTCCATATCCCAGGCCGCTACCGCCAGTTTCATGTTTTGTACAAATTCCTGGCCGGCACTTTCTGTCAGTGCCCAGGCATCAATATTAAAGTTATCTTTGACAACAAAGCCTGGTCTGCTGGCAGGTGCGGAATCTGGCTGAACCCCGACACGGCGCCCCATTTCATCAATACGATTGATGATGATTTGTTCATTGACGGTATTTTGTACAATCCAGAGAATCGAC
>CAMPHB010000215.1 GCA_946885755.1 uncultured Methylophaga sp.
AACCGCCGCCTCAACCCCCTGCTCGGCTTTATCTTCAACCGCTTGCAGCTTACCGCGAATATCAAGACTGTCACGCATTCCCTGATACCATTTTCGATCCGTTTCCAGATCCTGCTGTTGTAAGTCTTTAAGGCTTTGCTGGGTGTTATCAAGTACCGTCACCGCCTGCTGCCGATCGGTATCCAGCCAGTTTTGCATTTGATTGGCAGCCAGCGCTGTAATCGGCACCGCCAGCCGCAAAATACTCAGAATAATCACCCATCTGAGCAGATTTTTTTGCAACGAGACATTGCTACGCCGAATCACAATAACGCCAACAGTAATCACGATCAGCACAATCAGTAAGCCACGAAAAGTTTCAATATCCCCCGCTGCCAGCAGAATTTTCTGAATACCGATAGACGCTGAAGCCATTAACAAAATCAGCGATACCTGTTCGATTAGATCATTAAGCGGATCCAGGATCTGCCCCGGCGTCAGCGTTAAACCAACACCCATTGGTTCAATGGCAAGTTCGGTGCCTTGTACGACCGAAATCAGCGCATTCAACCCGCGTGCCAATGCGTAAACCGTCAGCGTGACCTTGAGCATTTCATTAAGCTGCGGGCTGGCTACCGTCGTCAACGGCAAACAGGCAATGATTAATAACAGCAACAAAATCACATAAGACCAGCGGCGCTGATTGGGCGTCATAAGCGCTCCTTGATAATTACTTGTAATGTGGCCCAGCCCGCTAATAACACCAAAGATTCAGGCTTGCCTGCAACACTCTTTGTTTAGCATAGCAAAATGCCATTGCAGGCAGGCCAGCCTCATTCAGGAAAATCCTGAATTTAATCAGGGGAAAGCCTGATGTATTGATTTGTTGGTATCGGTAATATTTGAATTGTGAGCTTAGAGAGACAAGCGCTTTTATTAATTTTTGGAGGATTTCATCATGTGGACTAAACCAGAATATTCAGATATGCGTTTCGGTTTCGAAGTAACTATGTACATTTGCAACCGTTAATACGCAGTAAGTATCTAGAAAAAGCCCCGTTAATTCGGGGCTTTTTTTTGCCTAATCATCAAGTTCATAACCGCTATCGGACCGCGTATCTGAAGCTGCCTGGCCTTTGGCAAACTGCAAGCCAAAGTAATAAAACACTAACAATAATAAGTAAAACCAGATAAGCCCGTCATCGTTGGTCAGACTCAGCAGCGCCCATAGCGGCACAACATAAAATACGCCGTTGAGCATAATGCTCCAGAACCGGTTAAATCGCTGAACCGCCAAATCGTACAGGTAGCCAGCAAACATGCCGGTCATAAAGCCGCCGACTGTCGCCAGAATCAACATCAGAAAAACACCCATGGCGCTTAATTTAATCATTGTCGGCACCCTGCTCTAATATTTACCAAACCGCAGCAAATTTTCACATTGTCATCACAGCCTAAAGCTAGCATGATTAAGAAAGCAGTTCAGGCAGGAAAATTCATGTTACGGCTAAAATTTTTATTCATCACGCTTTGTTTATCACTGGCCGCCTGTGCTGAAGAAGCGACGGAAACGCTGGAGACTAAAGTCGATCCGGTGCAGCAGCTAACTGACTGGTGCTACGCTGACTGGCAGCAAAAAGACTGGAAAATGGGCGATTCACAGGTTTTAGCCAAAGATAATGTCTCTTTCAGTGACGGCATTCGCAAAGTCTGCCGCGCCCGTGCGGAACTGTATGCCGAAGGCTATGAAATTTATCCGTTTATCGCCGATGATGCGCAGCGGGAAATTTATGCACTGGTGTTTTCAGCAAGTGTTGCTGAGATCAAAGACCACATCCGCGAGCATTTACCAGCCCTGCAAAAAATCTGACCATTATCCGTCGACTATAAAGCTGGTCGAATCTTTATTTTGACTCTATGATGCACGGCATTTGTCCGTTCTGATAAGAGTCTATTAACGATGCCATCATCACAGCAACGCGCTTTTAACGCGTTTCAGCTTCACTTTGAGCAACTGCGCCATAACCGCTTGTTCGAATTATCTGTGGTAGCGGTGATTATCTTTTCGGCGTTGCTGGCCGGTGCCAAAACCTATGATATTTCAGCCAGTATGTCACAAACACTGTTGTGGCTGGATTATGCTATTACGTTGTTTTTTCTGATAGAAATCAGCATTCGGTTTCTCGGTGAAAACCGCAAGCGGGACTTTTTTAAAAGCGGCTGGAATATTTTCGACACGCTGATTGTGGCGGTCAGTTTGATCCCGATTGAAGACAGCGAACTCGCCTTTGTCGGCCGGCTGCTACGGATTTTCCGGGTATTACGGATGATTTCTATCATTCCGGAATTGCGGCATTTACTGAACTCATTGATCAAAGCTTTGCCACAACTGGGTTATGTGGCTTTGATGATGTTTATCATCGTTTATATTTTTGCCGCAATCGGCACCAGTTTATTTGCCAATATCAACGAAACCTTATGGGGTGATATTGCCGTATCGATGCTGACCTTGTTCCGCGTAATGACCTTTGAGGACTGGACCGATGTCATGTATGAAACCATGGCTGTTTATCCGCTGAGCTGGATTTATTATCTGCTGTTTATCTTTTTAAATACTTTTGCGTTTTTGAATATGCTGATTGGTATTGTCGTTAATGTCATGGAACAGGAACGCCGGGAAGCCTACCAGCAAGCGCATAAAAATGATCTGACACTTGAAGATTTATCCGCACAAATCAGCGAACTCAAGCAATTGGTCAGCCAGCAGGCGCGGTAACGGATTTTCACGCCGGGTTCACAAACAGCCCGCCACTATCCGGTTTATTTGGCGGAGAATGCGGATGTTACGTTATGGCTTATGCAGTTTATTGTTTATGTTTATGCTAACGGGCTGTGCGGCTTCAAAGCCACCGATTCGCACTGAAGCATCGGTGGATCTGTCCAAATTTATGGGCGACTGGTATGTGATCGCCAACATCCCGACCTTTATTGAAAAAGGCGCTCACAACGCCATCGAATCTTATGCAATGAATGATGATGGCAGCATTGCCACAACATTCCGGTTTCGCAAAGACAGCTTTGACGGTGAACTGAAAACTTATCATCCTACCGGCTATGTCAAAGACGATGGCTCCAATGCCATTTGGGGCATGCAGTTTATCTGGCCTATTATAGCGGATTACCGAATCATCTATTTGAATGAAGATTACAGCCAGACCATTATCGGTCGCCAACAGCGTGATTATGTCTGGATCATGGCCAGAACACCGCAAATTCCCGACGCGGATTATCAGGCACTGTTAACATTGTTGGCAGATGAAGGTTATGACATTAGTAAAATTCAAAAGGTACCGCAGCAGTGGCCAGAACCATAACAGGTAACCCGTAACCGGTGGACAAAACCAATTTTTCGGAGCCAACCGCATCGTTGGTTATCGACGTTGCAGATGAGCAGGATGGTGAGGCGCTCCATATTCTGCTGAATCAATGTGCAGATGCCATGGCTGCCCAAGGTATGCAGCATTGGCTGGGGGTTTACAGCAAACAGGCGATTATCGACAACCTGCAACAAAAAGATGTCTACCTGCTGCGCCGCGACACAGGATTACTGGGCTGTGTCGCGCTATCAGAAAATCCTGCCGATTATTACGCTGAGTGCTGGCCACAGG
>CAMPHB010000216.1 GCA_946885755.1 uncultured Methylophaga sp.
TTTCAGGATTGAACAACATGCTTGAGTGGTTGATGCATCATTTCTGGTGTTCGTTCGGCCTCAACAATACCGAGGCGAACCAGAAAATCGCCGAAATGCTCGTTTTCCTGACGTTCAGCAGCAAATTGTTCAATCATCGGTTTCAGGGTTTTTAAAATAGTCGCTTCATCAACGTTTTCCAGATAAAGCCGGTTCAGGCGTTGCCCGCTGAAATCGGCGCCAAGGTTCAGATTATATTTGCCCAAAGCTTTTCCGGTGAGTCCGATTTCGGCCATATAGGGCCGGGCGCAGCCATTGGGACAACCGGTGATGCGAATATTAATCAGCTGTTCAGGCAAGCCGGCGTCGGAGATAAGTTGCTCCATTTTTTCCAGAAATTCCGGCAGATAGCGCTCGGACTCAGCCATCGCCAGCCCACAGGTCGGCAGGGCAACACAGGCCATTGCATTGAGCCTTAATGCCGGAAGGCGAGTGCCATCATCAAGCTGGTATTGTTTGACCAGTGCTTCAATTTGAGGACGCTGTTGCGGACTGACATTGGCAATAATCAGATTCTGATTGCAGGTCAGCCGGAACTCACCCTGATGAATGCCGGCAATTTCACGCAGTCCGGTGCGGATTGATTTGCTGTCGGTATCGGCAATTCGGCCACTGTCGATATATAAGGTGAGATGGGCCTGACCATCTTCGCCTTCAGTCCAGCCAAAACGGTCGCCATTGCGTAACAGCTCAAACGGTTTAGCCGGTTGCATGGCCTGACCATGATATTCGGTAAATTGACTGGCAAACCAGTCCATACCGTTATCATCAATGGTGTACTTAAAGCGGGCATGTGCCCGGTTGTCGCGATCACCGAAATCACGCTGGATGGCGACAATCGCTTCACAGGCATCGACAATCTGATCGGCCGGAACAAAGCCCGAGACCGTGGCCAGCCGCGGATAAGTCGCGGTTTCACCATATGACATGCCCATACCGCCGCCCACTGCGACATTGAAGCCCAGCAATTTGCCATGTTCAATAATGGCAATCAGGCCAATATCATTGGCCAGCACATCACAATCATTTTCCGGCGGGATGGCAATGGCAATTTTAAATTTACGCGGCAGGTAGCGTTCGCCGTAAAAAGGTTCTTCGGACTGGCCCTGCTGATATACGCGTTCCTGTCCCAGCCAGATTTCGGCATAGGCGCCTGACTGCCAGCACAGCCGATCACTGATCGCTTGCGATAATTCATGAACCTGTGCATGTGCCTTGGACTGATGTGGATTAACATTGGTCACCACATTACGATTGACATCTCCGCAGGCACCCTTGGTATCCAGACCCAAAGCATCAACCTGACGCATTAATTGCGTCAGATTCTTTTTCAACACTTCATGGAACTGGAAAGTCTGCCGTGTGGTAAGCCGCAGTGTGCCATTGGCACAATCATCGGCAATTTTATCCAAGCCAAGCCACTGTGTTGGCGTTAACACGCCCCCGGGCAATCTCAACCGCACCATAAAAGAATAAAGCGGCTCAAGCTTCTGCCGGCGTCTTTCATCCCTGAAATCACGATGATCCTGCATGTAGCTGCCATGAAATTTGATCAGCTTATTATCATCTTCAGAGATTGCGCCTGTGGCATTGTCTGCCAGGCCATCGGAAATGGAGCCGCGCAAATAACGGCTGTCCAGTTTTAGTTGTTCAGCTTCGGATAATTTAGTCATCAGTACACATCGCGTTGATAGCGTTTATCACGGGTCAGCTGGCGCAGGTATTCGTTGGCATCATCCCGGTTTTTATGACCCTGCTGACAAATAATGTCGAGCAAGGCTTCATTAACATCAGGTGCCATATTGTCCGCATCTCCACAGACATAGATATGTGCACCTTCCTGCAGCCAGCTCCAGATTTCGATCGCCTTATTACGAAGACGATGTTGAACGTAAATTTTCTCGGCTTGATCACGAGAAAAAGCCACATCAAGGTGGGTCAGCAAGCCAGATTTTCGCCATGCCAGCCATTCGCTCTGGTACAGGAAATCGCTTAAAAAATGCTGATCTCCGAAAAACAGCCAGTTGGAACCACGCGCACCGCGTTCCTCACGCTCTTGCATAAAGCTACGGAAGGGCGCGACCCCGGTTCCCGGGCCGATCATTATGACTGGAACGTTGTCATCGTCCGGCAGCTTGAAGTTTTTATTGCCATCGATGTAAATCGGAACCGTGGCGTTATCAGTCAATCTATCAGCGAGCCAACCTGAAGCCACACCACAGCGATCCCGTTGATGTGCACTATAACGTACGGTCGCCACGGTAAGATGAACTTCCTCATCTACAGCTGATTGGCTTGAGGCAATGGAATATAGACGGGGAGGCAGCTTTCGCAACAGCGACACAAACCCGCTGGCATCTATTTCTGGTAATGGATAGCTCTCGACGAGATCCAGCACATCGCGCCCGCGCATCCATTCATTAAGCGCCTTTTTATCGGCTATAAGGGCTTTAAGTGCTGCCGATTCTGCCAAATCAGCCCATTTTTCCAGCAATGGCCGGGTTATTACGGTAATTTCGCGATGATGGCGTAGTGCATTACTGAGCTTTTCTGAGTCGTTATCAAGCGTCACAGCTGCATCGGCATCAAAGCCCAGTTTTTCAATGAGCTGCGCGACCAGTGCCGGATCATTCTGTGCATAAACGCCCACGGCATCACCGGGTTGATATTGCAGTCCGGAACCTTCCAGAGACAGTTCGATATGACGGACTTCTTTATTTGAACCCCGGCCACTGAGTAACAGGTTTTCCAGCAGAGGTGCAGCAAACGGATGTTTACGATCATAACTGACTTGTGGAGACTGGCTCATTGCAGCTGAGGCCGAAGGCGGGGCAGCGCCGGGCTGCATCGAGGCAGTTAACGCCTGAATCAGATCATTAATCCATTTTTCAGCCAGATCATCATAATCCACATCACAATCAGTTCTGGGCACAATCGCTGTGGCGCCAAGCTCAGTTAACCGCTGGTCAAAGTCTTTGCCGGTCTGACAATAGTATTCATAACTGGAGTCGCCCAGCGATAAAACGCTGTATTGCAAACCTTTTAGCCCCGGCGCCTTCTTACTGTTAAGAAATTCATATAGATCAATGGCATTATCGGGCGGCTCACCCTCACCATGCGTGGATGTCAGCACGGCCAGATATTGTTCATTTTTTAACTGACGTGGCTTATAGTCGGCCATATCAACAACAGAAGCCTCAATCCCATTATTGTTTGCCTGCTGCGCAAGTTGTTCCGCCACACCCTCAGTATTGCCGGTCTGGGATCCATACAATATGGTTAGTTTTATGTCCTGAGCTGCCGGTGTTTCGGATTTCAGGTTGGGTAACGATCCACTCCGGGATGCCCGAAAGCCAGACAGATAACCAGATAACCATTCTACCTGCCAGTCCTCAAGGCCCTGTAATAGAGCATTAAGCTGTTCAAGTTGTTCATCGGTCAGGGGGGCATTTTGCAACCTGATATTCATTTATTCGGATTAACTCTCATCAGTTAGAGACGGCTTAAAATAACAATCTCGACTATAAAAATAAAATATATATTTTGGTTATGTATATCAGAAAAAATAATATACAAAAATTATGCAAAAACTCACCAAGCT
>CAMPHB010000217.1 GCA_946885755.1 uncultured Methylophaga sp.
CTATATGGCGTATTCAATGGGTCCAGAAGGTATCCGGGTTAATGCCGTGTCTGCTGGCCCGATTAAAACATTGGCGGCCGCCGGTATCGGTGACTTTGGCAAAATGCTGGCTTACGGTGAACGTAATGCACCGCTGCGGCGTAATGTCACCATTGAAGAGGTCGGCAATGTTGGCGCGTTTTTGTGTTCGGATCTGGCCTCCGGCATTACCGGCGAAATCACCTATGTTGATGGTGGTTACAACATCGTCGGCATTGGCGACAAATAAACCTTCTGATGAAACATTAAGATTAAAACAGGGCATTTCGATGCCCTGTTTTGTTTTTGCCGTCTGAACAGAATAAGGATCTGCCATGTCACCCAAACACGCCACGCGACTCCTGATTGGCATTATTATCGGCGCCATAGGTGGTGTTTTGACTGGCTGGTTTTTTGCCGATTTCAGCCAACAAATCAGCTGGTTGGGGACGTTATTTCTTAATGCCTTGAAAATGACCATTATTCCACTGATTTTAGCCGCGGTTATCAGTGGTATCGGTTCGCTGGGTGATATCCGGCAAATGGGCCGGCTGGGCGCATTAACGGTCACCTATTATGTTCTGACCAGTGCGCTGGCGGTATTTATCGGATTGCTGATGGTCAACTGGATCTCGCCCGGTAGCGGCATCAGCCTCAGCAGCAATGAGTTGCCAGCGCATATTCTGGAAAAACAGGATACCGGTCTTGCCGATATTGTGCTGTCGATGGTGTCGCCAAATCTGATTGCCTCGGCAGCCGATATGCAACTGTTGCCGTTAATCGTATTTGCTATTTTGTTTGCCTTGGCGTTGAGCACACTGGGTGGCCGTGGTCAGCCGGTATTTGCTGTATTTGACGGCATTAATGAGGCCATGATGAAACTGGTGATCTGGGTGATGTATTTAGCACCTATCGGCATCTTTGCGCTGATTGCCGCTCGCTTGGGTCAGGCAGGTGGTGGTCCGGAGTTTTTTGCCGAAATCAAAGCCGTCGGCTTGCATGTACTGACCGTATTATCCGGTTTGCTGCTGCACTTTCTGGCGCTGTGCCTGATTCTGAAACTGCTCAGCGGCCGCGGCTGGCAATATATTAAAGGCCTTAGTCAGGCGCTGCTAACTGCATTTGGTACCGCCAGTTCTACTGCGACCTTGCCACTTACTATGGAAAATACCCGTCAGCAAGGCATCACCGATAAATCCGTCAAATTTGTGCTGCCGCTTGGCAGTACCGTTAATATGAACGGAACCGCGCTATATGAAGCCGCCGCAGTATTATTTATTGCACAGGCTTATGGTATCGATTTAACCTTCGCCCAACAGTGTATTGTCTTTATCACCGCAACTTTGGCTGCCATTGGTGCCGCTGGTATTCCAGAAGCCGGTCTGGTCACGATGGTGATTGTGTTATCGGCTGTGGGTTTGCCGCTTGAGGGCATTGCACTGCTGCTATCGGTTGACTGGTTTCTGGATCGTTTCCGCACCGTGGTGAATGTCTGGGGTGACACGGTAGGTGCCGCCGTTGTCGATAAACACATGCATAAAAAAGGCGCTTAACGCGCCTTTTTTGTCCAACGGTATCGGTTTTTTATTCTGCGGTGGAAAGCCGATCTTCAAAAATCTCAATATCTGCAGCGTCTCGCAGACTGACGATAAAGGCTTCCAGTTCACTGTTGGCATTGAGACGTGCCAGATTATCGGCCAACCCTTGTTTCTGTTCTTCAGTCGCATCGACATCAGCACCATCTTGAACAGCGCTGAGCACCACCACAATATAATTGCCGTTTTCAGCAGTAAAACCACTGACAGACTGTTGCTGGCTGCGCGGCATAGCAAAAGCATGTTGCAGAACCTGATCACTAATCGCGTCGCTGTCACGGCCATAGAATCTGGCTGCCTGCCACTGGGATGCATCAAATAATGCAGCGGGCTCACCGCCATTATTGATCTGAACCACCATGGCTTCACCCTCGGTAATGGCTTTTTCAACCGCCGCTTCATAACGCAGTTGTTCTTCAATAGCCGGACCGACAGATTCAAATGACAGCGGTTTTTCGGGAATATACTGGGCTTTACGTAACACCAGCAAATCGGTTTCACCAAGCTCAATCACCGGGCTGTTCAAATCCTGATTCAGCACATCATCGCTGAAGGCTGCTTCAATGACTTCTGGCTGGCTGGTGATACTTTGCTGGCCGCCTTCACGAGTAAACAAACTGGTTTTTTCTATCGGCAATGATAAGGCTTCAGCAGCGATATCAAGACTTTCCGGGTTTTCGTAAGTCAGATTGGCTAATTGATCTGCCATATCAAAAAACTGCTGCCGTGCCTGTTGCCGGCGATATTGTTGCTCGATTTGATCACGCGCTTCAGCAAAATCGGCACCGGCCGGTGCGTCAATTTCCGTCAACTTAATGAGATGATAACCAAACTCTGTTTTAACCGGCTCACTAACTTCGCCCACTTCCAGCGCAAATACCGCTTCTTCAAATGCCGGGTCCATGACGTCACGCTGGAAAAAGCCAAGATCACCACCCGCCTCGCTGGAACCTGAATCATCAGAATGTGCTTTGGCCAGTTCGGTAAAATCAGCGCCATCTTTGAGCTGTTGCGCAAGATCGTCAATCTTTGCTTTGGCTGCAGCATCATCACCTTCAATCAAGATATGGCTGGCTCGGCGCTGCTCTGGTCCGACAAATTGCTGCCGGTTATCGGCATAAAAGGCTTTCAGCTTGTCATCATCAACTTCGACAGCGGCCGCCAGCGTGTCTGCTGATAATCTTAAATAATTAACGGAGACTTGTTCTGGTGCAGTATAAGCCGCCTGATTGGCCTGGTAATAGTCACGGGCGGCGTTTTCATCAAGTTCCACCGAATCCCGATAACGACTGACCGGTAGCACACCATAAGCAATTTCACGCTGCTGGTTTTCCAGCCTTAGTAAACGCTGCACTTCAAAATCAGAAGCCAGGGCGCTGCGCTCTACATATTGGATTAATTGCTGGGTCAGTAAATCATTACGCAATTGCGCCTCATAAGCTGACGGTGTAAAGCCTGCCCGGCCCAGAACCATTTGGTACTGTTCAATATCAAACTGACCATCGACCTGAAAGGCTTCAGTACTGCGGATAAATTGGGCAATCTGACCATCTGGCACCCGCTGGCCCAGTTCTACCGCCGCATCCAGTAATAAACGCTGTTCAATCAGATCATCAATAATGGCCAGCCGAATCTCACTGCCCTGAAACATTGCAGGGTCAAAGTCATCACCCAGTGTGCTGCGCATCTGATCACGATATTGCTGCAGCGACCGTTGCAAATCAGATTGATTGATATTGTCACCATTTACCGTGGCAACCACGACATCACCCTCACCGGTCAGGTAGGAATCAAGTCCCCAAAGTGCAAAAGGAATACTGATTAACCCCACAATAAACCAGGCAACCCAACCCTGAGCTTTTTCACGAATGTAATGCAACATGACGGCGAACCTTCAATAATGAACTGCGTTGATCAGCGCAAAAAAAAAGGCGCATTGAATGCGCCTTTCTTTTGTATTGGCGGAGCGGACGGGACTCGAACCCGCGACCTCCGGCGTGACAGGCCAGCATTC
>CAMPHB010000218.1 GCA_946885755.1 uncultured Methylophaga sp.
GTGCCTGCGCTTCAATCAGCGCCGGGTGGTCATCCAATCGTAAATCGTTGCGCAGCCAGATGGCTTGTTGGTTACTCATTCCAATTCCTACGGTAATTGTCGGTGCAGTTTTTCAGCGTGTTTGAGAATCGCCTGTTGTTCGTCTTCGGGCTTACGTTGCCAGTTTTTTACCTGCATGCCCAGCCGTGGGTTACGACTTAATAAATCCTGATGCCGTTCGACAAATGCCCAATACAGCGTGGTAAACGGGCAGGCTTTGTCGCCATGCGCCTGTTTCGGATCAAACAGGCACTGTTTGCAATAATTGGACATGCGGTCGATATAGGCGCCGCTGGCGATGTAGGGTTTGGAGCCGACAATACCGCCATCGGCATATTGGCTCATGCCCAGCGTATTGGGGATTTCCACCCAGGCAATGGCATCGACATACATCGCCAGATACCATTCATGAATGGCTTTGGGTTTGACGCCCCACAATAATGCAAACAAACCGGTCACCATCAGCCGTTGAATATGATGGCCATAACCGTAAGTAAGCACTTGCGAAACCGATTGCTGCAAGCAAATCATCTGGGTGTCGGCATCCCAATACAGTTTGGGCAAGTCACGATGGGCATTGAGGGCGTTCATGTCCAGCCAATCATCGCGATGCGCCCAGTAAAGGCCGCGGATATATTCACGCCAGCCAAGGATTTGCCGGATAAATCCCTCAACTGCATTCAGCGGTGCTTGCTGGTTTTCATATGCTTTGACGGCAGCATCAATCACTTCGTCGGGTGAGAGCAGCTTCAGGTTAATTGCCAGCGATAATCGCGAGTGATACAGCCAGGGCTGCTCGGTCCACATGGCATCCTGATAATCGCCAAAGTGTTTTAACCGCTCACGAATAAAATCATCCAGCACTTGCAGCCCTTGCTGGCGGGTAACCGGCCAGACAAAATCATCGAGTTTGCCAGGTATATTCGGCAAGTGTTTGTTAACGTCTTTAATGACTTGTTCGGTGATGTCGTCGGGCTGAAACAGTGTGGGTTTTGGCAGATCGGTCGGGCCGTTTTTGCCAAAGGATTTGCGATTATCCTTATCAAAATTCCACTGGCCGCCGACCGGTTTGTCGCCATCCATCAAAATATTGCGGTCTTTACGCAGCTCGCGATACCAGTATTCCATGCGCGGTTGTTTGCGCTCAGCAAGCCATTTTTTGAATTCGCCACGTCGGGCGATAAAGTGATTATCCGGCAGCCAGTTCAGCTCAATATTGTGTTGCTGACACCAATCATTAATTACTTTTAGCAGCCGGTTGTCACCGGGCAAAACACAATGTAGTTCATCGAAGGGATGTTGTTGATATTGGTGGCTTAGTACTTCGCCGAAGGTCTTAAATCCCTTATTCAGCGGGTAATACGTTAATGGAAATTTATCTGCTTCGAGATCATTGGCGAAATGCCGCATCGCTGATAGAAACGCCACCGTGCGTTGTTTGCTGGATAACGTTTCGGTGGATTCATCGCTGACTTCGGCCATCAGCAGTTGGTCGGTTTGCCGGTCAAATTGCTCAAACAGCAAACTGTCGCGATTTAATTGATCGCCGAGAATCAGCAATAAACGTGATGTTTTATTGCTCATTAATGAACCAGTGCTGCCGCCATCAAACTCAGTGCAGCGATCAATGACAGCTGACCGCGTAGCCTCACAAATGCAGGGCTGAAGACCATTGATAAACAGTACTTTTCATACAACCATAGGCCAAGAAACGACCAAGCGGCCAGCCAGAACCAGTTAAAGGCCGGCCAAAGTAACCAGCACCATGCCCAGAGCATCAGGCTGACACTGACTAAAGGCACATGTTTGGGTAATTGGTATTGCATGGATACCAGCCACAACATGCCGCCGAGGAAACTGAAAATTAACGCTGCGTAGGAAAGTAACCATTCACTGCTGGCGGGATAAACCCCGGTGACGGTGAGCAGGGCCAAACCGACAAACGGGATAAGGCCGGCATAGCCCAGCAATTGATATAATCGGCTCATGACCATTCCTCAGCAAATTGCGGTATTGATTGAATTGTGAGTTGTTTGGGCTTTAGTTTTAATAAAAAACGCAGCTGAATTTTATAAGCATCCAAATCAAAATATTGTGGGGGATCGGCAACTTTATTAAGCCGCTGCTGCGCACTGTCGGCATCATTGACCTGGCCGAGATACAACCACTGATCAATCAAATGATAGTGGGCGTTATCGGCATTGCCATCCATCGGCAACTCTTTAACCAGAATCGGGCCAGGCCATGGCCAGACCTGATTTTTCAGGCCACTAAGCGCTGTTTGTAAACGTAAATTGTATCGCGCAGCCGGCTCGGCACCGGCGCAGGCGCCTTTGCATTTATGTAATTGAAAACCAAAACAGCTGCCTTTTTTGGCAGGTTCCAGCCCGGTCAGCTTTTGGCAAAGTTGATGTTCACTGACCAGTTGTAATAATTTTTGCTGTGCTTGCCGCTGACTGCGAAACAGACCAAAACGATTGGCAAATTCGGGTGGCTGGCTGAGATCCGCCATTTCAATTTGGACTCGCTGATATCCCTGCTTGTCGGTGGACAATGCCAGCTGAAACAGTCTCTTGGCTTTGGTTTGCCGGCGGTTGTAGAGCGGCGTTTCAGATTTAATCAGCTGGTTTTCCAGCAATTGCGCACCGAAATCAGACGGTGTTTCGGTGAAATCGATGCTGCTCAGTTGCTGCTGCATTTCATTACTACGGGCGCTTTTGTTGGCTGCAAAATGACTGAGCACACGCTGTTTGATATTGACCGATTTACCGATATACAGCAGCGCGCCGTTCTCATCATAAAACCGGTAAATCCCCGGTGACTCGGGCAGTTTATCGATTTCGGCGGGGTCAAGCTGGCTGGGCAGGCGGGTCTGCTGCATCAGTTGCTGACAGGCTTGCTGGATATCTGCCGGTGGGTAATCGCTGCTTATCTGATTAAATAAATGGCCGATCACATCAGCATCATCCATCGCGCGATGACGGTTTTCGATATGCAGGCCGAGGCGGGCGACAATGGCATCGATACCGTGACGTCTGGCGGTCGGGTAGAAACGCCGGCTGAGTTTGACCGAACATAAGGTTTTACCGAGGAAGGTGATACCGGCGCGCTGAAATTCGGCGCGCAGAAAACCGTAATCAAAGCGTGCGTGATGGGCGACCAGCACTTTATCCGTGAGCATGGCCTGAATATCGGCGGCCAGATCGGCAAACGGCGGCTTATCGGCGACCATGGCATCATCAATACCGGTCAGGCCAGTAATCCACGGCGGAATGCGCTGACCGGGATTAAATAACTGCTGCCAGCGGCCGGTGATGTTGCCGTTTTCAACAAAAATCAGCGCCAGTTCGGTGATGCGATCACGCAGCGGATTGCCGCCAGTTGTTTCACAATCCAGCAATACCATGTTGGCCGGGAAGCCCTCAGAAAACGTCATGTGCTGCTCCGCTGGCGACGGCAGCGTTCACTGCAATATTTAACCTCATCCCAGCAGGCCGCCCATTTTTTGCGCCAGCTGAACGGTCGCTGACAGACGAGGCAGATTTTTTCCGGTAAATGGAGCTTTAAGTGGGCCATATCAGC
>CAMPHB010000219.1 GCA_946885755.1 uncultured Methylophaga sp.
GTGCCACCCAGGCGCTGACCCTCTTCAAATGCAATGTTGGATTCAAGTACTTCAGAAGTCATATAGGTATAACTGCCATAGAGATTCCAGCGTGGTGAAATGCGGCCAGCGGCAATCAGCTCAAAGCCTTCAACACGTTGCTCACCATCAAGTACCTTAGTGGTACCATCAACTGATGGTGTGCGGGCATTGGTTTTATCCGTTCGGAAAATAGCAGCAATTAGCATCAGGCTGTCCAGAACATCCCATTTAACACCGATTTCATAGGCAGTGGTTTCTTCCGGTTCGATATTAAATGTTGTTGGGTCGGCCACACGAGCATCATCACCACCTGCCAGTTGCACCTGATTACGATCAAAAGTACCGGCAGTTTCATAAGCAGAACCAACAGATGCATAAATTGATGAACGGGTGGTAGGTTTGAATACCAGCCCTAAATTACCGCTTACTTCGTTGTCAGTCCGTTCAAGATCAATGTTATCTGGCTTACCTTTTTCACTGGCCCGGATTTTAATGCGGTCATAGCGTACACCTGCATGCAGGTCCCACTGTTCGTTGAAAGCAATTGTATCAAGCAGGTAAACACCGACCTCATCAGATTCGAACTTGTGGCGAGTGCCATCATAAGGGACGGCTTCAGCCCGATTACGGCCACTGTATTCTGGATCCAGTAAGTCGACGCGATCCCCACCACCGACATCGGGCCGGCGTTTATTTTCCTGCGTGACCTGACCAAACTCAACGCCCAACACCATATCGTGCTGTAAGCTGCCCGTATCAAAAGCCACCAGCAAATCAGTCTGGTTAAACCAGGCACGATCTTCCTGATCTCTGGGTTTTGCATCACCTTTAACTTCAGCATTTTGCAGGCTACCGGGGATTGTTGTACGAATCCGTGGCGCGGAAGAAATCGAATCATTATCAACGGCGCTGTAACGTAACTGGTTACGAACAGCAACGCGATTATTGAAGCTATGCTCAACTGCAATGCCAAATTGGTTGACATCTATGTCCTGATAATCATCTTTGTAGCCATAGAAGTTTTCATAATCAATGCCCGATGGAATTCTGCCGGTACCGGCACCATTGGCAGGATTGGTTTCCCGGTCAAACGGTAAACCATAATCGGGTAAGTTATTTTGCTTACTGTGCAGGTAGTCAACCGTAATTTGCGTATCTTCCTGAAAACCCCACGTGTAGGCACCGTAAAAGCCATGGCGTTCTTCCTCTGCCACGTCACGTCCCGGAAAGTCTGATTTATGGCCCATCAGGTTCAAGCGGAATGCACTGTTATCATCAATCGTTTTATTCATGTCCACGGTGCTGCGGAACAGGTTTTCTGTGCCAAGACTAAGTTCCAGGCGGTTGAAATCTTCCTGGAATGGTTTTTTAGTGACAAAATTGACCGTACCACCAGCAGAGCCGCGGCCACCAAATGTTGAGTTCGGGCCTTTTATGACCTCGAGTTGGTCAATATAAAATGGATCGCGGAAATAATTGCCCATATCGCGGGCACCGTTGACATTGATGTCATCGCGCGCATTAAAACCACGAATTTTTAACTGATCGCCTGCTGGCGGATTACCTTCACCAGCCTGCAAACTGATGCCGGTAACATTTTTTAAAGCACCGCGCAGGGAAGTCACACTTTGTTCTTCCAACAGATCTGAAGACAGAATATTAATAATTCTGGGGGTTTCCAGCAGTGAACGGGAATAAAGCGGGCTGTCCACCTGCTCAGCACGGAACTCAACAGTCATTGGATCCAGTGTCGCAGCAGCTTCAGTGCTTGCGCCGGTGTTTTCGGCGAAAGATTGGCCTGTGCCACCTATTAGTCCGGCAAATGCGGCGGCAATGAGCGCGGGTTTGCGGGTGGGGTTAGATGAGTGCAGTTCTGCTGAGACAGATTTTGCCAGAAGGTTAGGCTGAAACAGTTGCGCCATAATGGTTCCTTAGAAGTAGTGTTAAAATTTTTACAAACTTTAACACGAATGATTCGCATTTGATATATTTTTTGTTGTGGTCAACTAAACTTTACGATTTAGGTGGTGGAATGGTTTGCTGGAGCGGAGATCTTGATAGCTGCTAATTAACGCTATATCTGGAAAAACCGGAGCTGGTGCTGCTTTTTAAATGAAAAGATCCGGTAAGATTGCGAGGCTTTTGGGATAGAGAGTTAGTAAGGCATAAATGAAACTGCTGGCAACAAAGCTGTTGTTAAGACTGCTGCAAATATTGATTGGTATTACCTTGCTGTTGTGGATCGGCACTGCGGTGCTGCTCAATCATGATAAAGCGCTGGGTCTCGATAAACTGATGGTCAACTCCGACTGGTTGAAGCGTCATTACCAAATTGGTGAATTGCAAACCGATGAGGCTTTTTTGCTGGAAGGTCATGTGATTGTCGCGGTTGAGCAGCAGTTGTATGTCAATGCTGAGCCGCTGCTCAGTTTGCCAAGGCCGTTGATCGGTGCAGTGGCGCTGGAACATGTGCTGGTTTTGGCGACCGATGATGCGCTGATTTTACTCAGTAAAGACGGTGAATATATTGACACACTGGGCGCGGCTGCCGGCATTCCGCCGCAAATTCAGAATATCGGTGTGCATTATAACGAGCCGGTTTTACAAACCCGTAACGGCATGTGGCGGGGTAATTTTATGCTGGATCGCTGGGAGTTAATGTCTTTGCAAGGCGTCAGCTGGAGTGCACCAGAAAGAATGCCAGCGGCCAGTCTCAAGGCGATGGAAGTACAGCTGTATGGTAATGGTGTTTCGGTCAGTCAGGTGCTTCGTGATGTGCATAATGGTCGTTTGCCGGGCGGCATTGGCCGCTGGATCGTTGATATTTGGCTGTTAGTGTTACTGACTTTAGCAATTCGCGGTATCTTTGGAATAACAGGCAAGTCTCACTAACCTGTCTGTGGCATTATGCAGGTATTCAGGAGGAAACCTTGCGCGCTGCTGATTTTCCGTATTTACCCAAAGACTTCATTGAAACCGCTGAAGGCCTGATCTTTGCGGTTATTTCCTATCATCCGCATCAGCAAAAAATCGGCGCTTTTTTACGTTACGTCAATACTGACGAACGCTGGCAAAAAGTTGATACCGATACCGCTAACCGGCTGCTGCAACGCCATTATCCTCAATATCTTTTTCATTCCAGTCAGTTTGATGCGGCGTTTCATGCCGTACCAACCGCGGCGGTCGCATATCACCATCAGCCGGAACAACAGCTTCAGCACTTGCTGGCTGCAACACCTGCAGATCTGCTAACCGGCAAGTTACAAAAACTCATCGGCATCTTAACGAGTGCAGGTATTGATATTCGGCAGTTAGGTCTTACCGGTTCGATGCTGATTAATCAGCAGCGTCCAGATTCCGATATCGATCTGGTGGTTTACGGCCGGGATGCTTTTCATACGGTGCGTCAGGCGGTCAAACAAGCAGTGTTTGCCGGGCATTTTCAGGCACTGGATGCGGTATTAATGCTGGATAATTATCAGCGTCGTGGCAGTGCGTTGGATTTTGACAGCTTTACCTGGCATGAGCAGCGAAAATTCAATAAAGCCGTGATTGAAGGCAGCAAATTTGATATCGGCATGGTCTGTTTA
>CAMPHB010000220.1 GCA_946885755.1 uncultured Methylophaga sp.
GGTAAGGGCAGTGCTGCTCTACAACAAAAACGGACTCACGCGCTTTAATGATCTGGTAAAGCTCGATTGCGGTAAGCGCACCTAATCGAGACCACTTAAACTCGAGCTTCATAGCATTTTGGCTCCTGATTGAAGATTCTTATTGATTGACGGCAGCCCAAAATACTTAAGGTTTTAACCAACCTTCTGTCTTCAGATTAATACCCCTCGCTTTTATTCCAATGGATAGCTTGGTTTTTGTTTGCTTTGATCACATCTCCAATTAACCCAGAGTTTGTTATCGGTGCCTTCTTGTATTGTCAGATAATTTCGGACTCGAATATATTGGTCCGAACCAAACGGCTTGAGCATGGAAATTTTGATGGTTTCATCTTCATTAAGAAATTCATCACAATCATTGGTTACCGCCATAATGCCCAACCAGGCAATACGGCTTGGTGAAGGATGCAAAATGCCAGAAGAAACTACCTGATGAATTTTCAGTGGCCGGTCATGTTTGCGTGAATCATTCACCACACCAAGGCAACCCAGATGCACATCACCCGATAAAATGACGGTTTTCTGGTGGTGCGAATTTTTGTTGAATCGTTTTTCTGCATTTTGCAGCAAACGCATAATTAACCGTGCGCGTTCTCCCTGATGTTCTTTTGAACGCCAATGATCTTTTAAATCATCGGTCAGCTCTTCTTCCCATGGCGTGGTATCAAAACTGGCTTCGGTAAATGAAAAGTCGCGATACACAACCGGCACGGCTGACATCACTAACAGATCACCGTTGTTAGCTTTTTTATCGAGATAATCGTTAACAACTTGCCATTGATTGCCACTCATCACTTGTTCAATCGTGCGCTCGGCGCGATTGTCGAGTGCCAGAATATGATAATCACGGAATTGAAAACCAAATGCATAATGATTGGCCTGATTATCAAGCAGGCTCTGATTTTGGCGACTGCGGATCTGGAATAACTCAAAATATTGCCTGGCAATCTCGTAAATGCCCTGATAGATAGGGCACTGCTGCATCTCTTTCGGATAGCTCCCCCAACCATCAAATATGTCATGGTCATCCCACATCATGACGGTGGGAATTGAGGCCATCATCAATGACATGGCCGGGTTATCCCAACGCTGACAATAGAGTTTTTCATAAAATCTATCGACCTGATCACGCATAGTGACATTGAAAATACGCTCAGTTTTCTCTGATTTATCGAGCACTGACCATTTTTGTAACTCCGGCACCGCTGACCAGATTTCATCGGCATAGAGTTGATCACCACCCATCATCAGCAATGAAAAAGGCGGCTCATGCTCATCGTAATGCCGGCGCTGCATGTCTTCCCATAATGCATAGGGATGTTCGGTTTTGGTCAGAATATCGGCGCTGGAGAAACCATTGCAGGATGTGTACGCAAACAGTGGTTTTTCTTGTTTACCCGGCACATAAAAAGTCCAGCGCTCATGCGCCTGTTTGTCAGTGGCTTTGCTGTCGTTGAGATTGATGGTGTAGTTGATATATTTACCCTTGGCAGCCGCAGGAATAGATTTCTGAGCTCGCCAGAATTTGCCTTTGGGCGTAGTGCGAATCAATGTTGCCCCAACTACATCGCCGTCCACGGTGACAGTCGCCGTGGCCACGGATTTTTCTGTTAAGAAGCAGAAGGTGTAATCAGCGTCTGATTCCACGCCGAGCAAAGGGCCAACCTTTAATGTTGAAGACATTGCATCCCTCCTTGGTGATAACTAGTCAGCGCTATCATTTTGTTTTCAGTTAATAGCTTATCAAGAACACTAAATGGAATTTGATGTTGAGACAACGCTTTAATTTTTAAAGGGTAAAGGGTTTGTCACGCCGACGACAGTGAAGGCATCTCTGCATGGCTGTTAAGACCTCTCGGCTTCGCTCGAGTTGACTAGTTTTTGAGTTCGACCATAACAAAAATCTGGAGAGTATTTTTGCCTTGATAAATCCCCCATCCTAACCTTCCCCCGGCGCGGGGGAAGGGATTATTGTTTAATCTGCATAATCTGATGCTAGAACTGCCGACGATAAAGCCGCTTCATAAAGATAGTTACTATTTTTAAACCTCTGTGCCCCCTGTGTCTCTGTGGTTAATTTTTTCTGGATTCCCGCCTTCGCGGGAATGACACTGTGTGGTGAATTGCCGCATCGCCATGCTCCGCGCAATGACCAGCTTGGGTAAGGCAATCAAAACCAACAATGCTATAGTCAGCCTCTTTGATTTTTCCGGACAGTCACTGATGAGCCAACCCCGCGCTGCCAAAAAGGAAATCTTCGGCTGGGCAATGTTTGACTTTGCCAATCAGGCCTACACCTTGTTGATTATTACCGTGGTGTTTGGCGATTTGTTTACCCGCGTCATTGTCGGTGATGCTGACACCGGGTACCGGCTGGGTAATTTATTGTGGAGCTTGTCACTGGCGGCCGGTTATTTGCTGGTGGTGTTAACCGCACCGTTTTTCGGCGCGGTAATGGATTTACCGGCGCGGCGAAAGCAGTTTTTGCTGGTCAGTTATCTGGTAACGGTCGCCGCCACGGCGCTGCTGTATTTTGTGGCGCCCGGTTATGTTCTACTCGGCATGTTGCTGATTGTAGTGTCCAACTACGCCTATTCGATTGGCGAATCGTTTATTGCCAGTTTTTTGCCGGATCTGGGGCCGCCTGAAGACTTGGGCAAAATCTCCGGTTTTGGCTGGGCGCTAGGTTATGTCGGCGGTTTGGTGGCAACCGGGCTGGCGTTATTGTTTCTCGGTGAAGTCAGCCTTGAGAATTTTGATAATGTCCGCTGGGTCGGGCCCTTTGCGGCGACGTTTTTTCTGCTCGCCGCCATTCCAACTTTTTTATGGTTGAAAGAACGCGGTAACGCCACCCATATCAACGGCATCAGCATCTGGCAGCAGGGCTGGCAAAGACTGGAAGGCAGTCTGCGGCATTTGCAGGGTTATCAGGATTTAAGTCGGTTTCTGCTATCGGCGATGTTTGCCATGTCGGGAATTTACATCATCATCGCCTTTACTTTTATTTATGGCGCGCAGGTGGTGCAGTGGGATGAAAAAATGCGCGTGCTGACGTTTATCACCGTGCAGGTGACGGCGACGCTGGGCGCGATATTATTCGGCTGGGCCGAAGATCGTATGGGCAGTCGTTTTACTTATCTGTTTACGCTGTTGTTCTGGATTTCGGCGGTTTTGCTGATTTGGCAAACGCCGAATATCACCATTTGGCTGAATGCGCAGGGGCATGATTTACAACGACAGGATGTGTTTCTGTATGTGGCGATTTCGGCGGGCCTCTGCCTCGGTGCAACCCAATCGGCCAGCCGGGCGATTGTCGGTAAGCTGACGCCACAACCCCGGGCCGCTGAGTTTTTTGGTTTCTGGGGTTTGTCTCACAAACTGGCGGCGATTATTGGTCTGGTCGGTGTTGGGGTGATGCAGACTATTGTCGGGCTGCAAAATGCCATCTTGCTGTGTGCGGTATTTTTTGCGCTGGCGTTTGTGACTTGCCTGAAGGTTGATTTGAATCGGGGGCGGTTAA
>CAMPHB010000221.1 GCA_946885755.1 uncultured Methylophaga sp.
CTGCAAAAGTGGAATATCTGTCTAAATCAGTGTCCGGAATTAGTTGACCACTACATTTAGAGTTTAACAACGTGACCTGCTTGAACGCAGTGGGCGGTTTTTGCTTTTGTATTAACTCAACTTACTGGTTAACTAACCTGCTACGGTCAAGTTATCCTGCCAGTTGGTCGTATAGCCAAAACTTTTCAGGCCCTGTTTCATTTTCCACGTGCGTTGAAAACCTTCCCTGGCAATTTTCACGCTGTCGCGGCCAATTCGCCGGTTAATGCTGTCTAAGGTTTGCATCAACTGTTGATTACGGCGTGCGGGTTTTTCGGCAAATAAACTTAATTGTTGTTCGGTTTGTACGCGGATTTGGCTAAGTACAATACCGGCCTTGGCATAGTGATAACCCGGCCGGTAAATTTTATCTAATGCGTTCAGTGCGATTTTGAGCAATTGGCGGCTGTCATTATCAGCCACGGGTACGGGCAGCGTAGTTTGCCCACGATAAAAATCTTTTCCCCGTCGGTAAACACCGGTGCGGATATAGACATGGATGGCAGCACAGACGGATTGTTGTTGCCGTAGCTTACGGGCAGCACGACTGACATAAAGCGTGATGGCCTCAGCGAGGCTTTGTTTGTCGGTTACCGGCCTGCCGAAACTGCGGGAGCTGATGATTTGTTTTTTGGCCGGTGCTACTTGCTCCAGCTCAATACAGGCCGTGCCGTTCAGTTCACGGATGGTTTTTTCCATAATAACATTGTACTGGCGACGTAATACCTCCGGATTCGCTTGTTTGACATCGAGCACGGTGTGCAGCCCATGATTGAGGCTCAGCCGCTGTCCGAGTTTATTACCTATTCCCCATACTTTGTGGTTAGTTAGCTGGGCCATTAGGGTATTCACAGCGATCTCAGGCATTGCTGAAAAATCGCAAACGCCGTGAAATCCGAATTGCTTTTTAGCGCAGTGATTGGCCAGTTTAGCCAGCGTTTTGGATGCACCGATGCCTACCGAGATTGGCAATCCCGTCCACTGATAAATCGTGTCGCGCATTTGCCGGCCATAATCATCAAGATCAAGATGCCGAAAGCCGGTTAAATCCAGAAAACATTCATCAATCGAATAAACCTCCTGATCCGGGCAAAACTGGCTGAGAATGCGCATCACACGGTTGCTCATATCGGCATACAGCGCATAGTTAGAAGACAGCGCAATAATATTATGCTGTCTGGCCAGATCGGCATATTGAAACCATGGCGCACCCATCGGAATGCCGAGCGCCTTGGCTTCATCGCTGCGAGCCACCGCGCAACCGTCATTATTGCTAAGCACTACGACCGGCCGGCCATTAAGCTTCGGATCAAATACCCGTTCGCAGGAGACATAAAAGTTATTGACGTCGACAAGTGCAATACGCCGGGATTTGATGGCCATATCAAAAACGCCGGAAAGCGCCGGTGACAACGCCCCATATCTCAAACTGCATACCCTCTTTGATAAGGATTGGCGGATAGGCGCCACTGCTGTTTTCCGGTAATAACAGCGGTCGGCCATTGGTATCTTTGCTAAGACGTTTAATGGTGAATTCACCATTAACGACTGCCAGCACAATGCTGTTTTTTCGGGCATTTTGAGAACGGTCGACAACGACCTTATCGCCGGGCAGTAAACCGACATCAATCATTGAGTGGCCCTCAATGGTGACAAAAAAAGTGGCTTCTTCGTTATCGATCAGAAAATCATTGGGATCCAGTCGTTTTTCGACATGTTCATCCGCTGGTGACGGAAACCCGGCCGCTACTTTAGAACTGAATAATGGCAGGCTGATGTTTTTCAGTGCAGTGACGGGAAGACTGATTGCCAGTGACAGAATTCGTGCTGCGGTTTGTGAATGTATCTTATAGGCGGTAATAAAATTCTGAACGATGGCCTGTTGGCTTTGCGGGATCCGCATGACAACCGTCGGTTCTTTTACGGCACTGCCTTTTTTGCGGCCGGCGCCAGCGCGGCGGCCGCCATGTGTCTTTTGGTTGGTCATTGGTTAACTTGAATTAGTGAAACAGTAAATCAAGTTTAGAGATTTACAATAAATCTGACAAGCTCGTTATTCAGAGCAATCTTGATAATTCTCAGGCTGAAACCGTGGCGTACAAATTGCCAGAAATATCAGGTCCCCGACACCGGTGTTGCTGATTCGCTGCCGGGTATCGGGCGGAATCAGCACTACATCGCCGGCAAAGACCGTTTGTGGTGGCAGATCACCAATTTCTACATCGCCCTGGCCTTCGAGGATCATATAACGTTCGCTGGTTGCACTTAATTGGTGCCAGTGGGTGGTTACACCGCGCTCAACCCGTGCACGCGCAATAGAAACAGCCGGGTCCTGCGCTGAATTGGCAAGCTCATTGATATAACAGCCTTCGACAAAAAAATATTCTTTGCTGGCCGTAAAACGCTGGATACGTGGCTTCATGGCTGAATCCTACCCCTGATTGTCTGTGTCTTGAAAAGTCAAAACTGGTTGTTTGCGATTAACTATGGCACTTTTAATGCAGCACATTCGCTGAGCCCACTGGTAGGGAGGCGCGGTATGAAATTGTTCATTGTGCTTTTGCTATTTGTCTCGACGGTTCAAGCTCAGGAGCCGGCGCCGTGGAAACGTATGCTGTTCACCGGTGGTAACCATATGATTATGGGATTCGCGCCGCCGACGTTGTATTTTACCGATACGCTGAATGTCTTTATTGAAGGTGATGGCAAGCCAGGCATTGCTCTGGATTTGGCACGCAGCACCGGCGGTCATTCGGTTTATCTGGCCCGGCCTTGTCAATATCTGGATGGTAGCCGCTTTAACAGCTGCGGCAAGGCAGTTTGGACTTCACACCGCTATTCACAGGCGGTTATTGATTCAATGGATCGGGCGATTACGGCGCTGAAAATCCGTTATCGTGCTAAATCGGTACGACTGATTGGGTTCTCCGGCGGTGGGGCGGTGGCCAGTATTATTGCCACCAAACGGCAGGATGTCGCCTTATTGGTCACGGTGGCAGGCAATTTAGACCACAAACGCTGGACCGATTATAATGCCTCACAGCCGCTGGCCGGTTCGTTAAATCCAATAGATTTTAGTAAGGCACTGGAAGCTGTACCGCAAATTCACTTAATCGGTGACCGGGATGATGTGGTACCCGGTTCAGTATTGACATCCTATTTATCGCGTCTTGAAAAACTCGACAAGGTGACCAGTCATATTATTGTCGGTGCTACGCACACTTGCTGCTGGTCGATGGCTGTCGCTGAGGTGTTAAATGATTGATTAGCTGAGCCCTTCAAGCCAATCATCATCAGAGCCTTCATTCATACCTTCAAATAAATAGGTCGATAAATAGCGCTCGCCGGTATCGGGTAACATGGCCAGAATCACCGAGTCGGGCGCTGCTTTTTCGGCGACTTTCATGGCCGCGGCAACCGTGCCGCCACAGGATAATCCGCAGAAAATACCTTCTTCACTGGCCAGGCGTAATGCCCATGATTTCGATTCTTCATCAGTGACTGGAT
>CAMPHB010000222.1 GCA_946885755.1 uncultured Methylophaga sp.
CCGGTTGCGGGGCGCCGACGTTGGTTTTGGCAGACGGCTTTTGCTGGCTGCTCTGGCGTTGCTGCAACCAGTCATCATAGCCACCCACATATTCACGCACTTCTCCATCGGCATCAAAAACGATACAACTGGTTACGACATTGTTGAGAAAGCTCCGATCATGGCTGACCAACAACAACGTGCCATTAAAGCCCGCCAGCAAATCTTCGAGGAGTTCCAGCGTTTCGGCATCCAGATCATTGGTCGGCTCATCCATCACCAACAGGTTAGCGGGCTGGGTAAATAATTTCGCTAACAGTAGCCGGTTTCGTTCGCCGCCGGATAAAGCTTTGACCGGTGTGCGTGCGCGCTCCGGGGTAAACAGAAAATCCTGTAAATAACCGATGATATGTTTACGACTGCCATTGATTTCAACAAAATCGCGTCCCTGACCAACGTTATCGACCACATTGGCCTGCTCATCCAATTGGCTGCGCAGCTGATCAAAATAGGCAATTTGCAGATTGGTGCCAGCTTTCACCGTGCCGGATTGTGGTTGCTGTCTGCCCAACAACACTGACAATAATGTACTTTTGCCGCAGCCATTAGGACCGATAATACCAATGCGATCACCGCGCTGGATCAGCGTTGAAAAATCTTTAAACAAGGTCCGGCCATCGTAAGCCTGCGTGATATTTTCAACTTCAACGACCAGTTTGCCGCTGCGCTCGGCTTCCTGCAGTTGCATGCTGACATTACCTTGTAATTCACGGCGCTGACTGCGTTCTTTACGCAGTTTTTCCAGCGCCCTGACCCGGCCTTCATTACGGGTACGGCGAGCTTTAATACCTTGTCTTATCCAGACTTCTTCTTGTGCCAGTTTTTTATCAAATTGCGCCTGCTGCTCGGCTTCAGCGGCCAGCATCGCTTCGCGCTTATTCAGAAAGTTTCGGTAATCACCGGGGTAACTGGCAAGCTGACCACGATCTAGCATGACGATCCGCGTCGCCAGCGCCTGCAGAAAACTGCGATCATGAGTAATAAACAGCAACGTGCCGCCGTAACTTTTCAGAAAGCCTTCCAGCCAAGTAATCGAGGCAATATCCAGATGGTTGGTCGGTTCGTCCAGCAGCAGCATGTCCGGCCCTTTGACCAGCGCCTGTGCCAGCAATACCCGACGTTTCATCCCCCCTGACAAACTGGCAAATTCGGCATCAGCATTCAGAGATAATTTGGAAATAACCGTTTCGACCTGCTGCTCCAGCGACCAGCCATCAGCGGCTTCCAGCTGGTGCTGGGCTTTTTCCAGTTTAGCCAGAATCGCTTCGCTACTGTCGTGTTGCAGTTGTTGAACAATATGATGGTAATTCACTAACAGTGGCGCAATCTCACCCAGGCCAGCGGCCACCACATCAAACACACTGCCCCTGGTACCAGCCGGCACTTCCTGCTCCAACCGGGCAATTTTCAGGCTGCTTAAGCCTGCCATTTCACCACTGTCAGGTAATACATCGCCGGCAATCACTTTCATCAGCGTCGATTTGCCGGCACCATTACGGCCGACCAGACATATGCGTTCACCTTTGTCGATTTGAAAATCAACTTTGTCGAGCAGATTCGGGCCGCCAAAGCTGACGGTCAGTTGTTTGAGTTGCAATAAAGCCATCAGGACTCACTTAGCGCGGCGCGCTCTAATTGTTCACTGGCCTCAAGCCAGGCTAGTTCGGTTTGTTCTAATTCGGCTTTGTAATCAGCCTGTTGCTGCAGCAGATTTTTCAGCCGATCTTTATTAGTAGCTTCATATAATGTGGTGTCGGCAAGCGCGGTTTCCAATTCCTGTAATTGCTGATGCAATTTGTCCATGGCCTTTTCCGCCGCTTGTTGCTGTTTGCGCAGCGGCTGTAATTTTTGCCGTTGTTGTGCAGCAGCCTGCCGATCGGCTTTTTTATTATTGGTGCCAGTTGCTTTGTCATCATCTGCACTGTCTTTCGTGAGACGCAGCAATCGGTAATCTTCTAAATCGCCATCAAATTCGCCCGCTTTGCCATCAGCAACCAGCCATAAATCATCACTGACATTACGCAAAAAATAGCGATCATGCGACACCACCACCAGCGCACCTTCAAATTCCTGCAAAGCCATCGTCAGAGCCAGACGCATTTCCAGATCCAGATGGTTGGTCGGTTCATCAAGCAGCAATAATGCCGGACGCTGATAGACCAGCAGGGCTAAAACCAGCCGGGCTTTTTCACCGCCGGAGAACGGCGCCACTTTTTGCAAAGCATTGTCGCCATGAAAACCAAAGCCACCGATAAAATTACGTAGATCCTGCTCGTTAGCATCGCGATCCAATCGCTGTAAATGCTGCAGCGGGCTCTCGTCAGGCCGTAGCTGTTCCAACTGGTGCTGGGCAAAATAGCCGATTGCAATGTCTCTGCCTTCGCGGCGTTTGCCAGCGAGCGGGGCCAGTTCACCGGCAATCAATTTGATGAGCGTTGATTTACCGGCACCATTCGGCCCCAGCAGCGCAATACGATCACCGGCATTGAGACTGAGTTTTATATTTTCCAGTAACGGTGTATCACCATAGCCGACGCTGACTTTATCTAACGCCAGAATGGGGGTGCTTAAACGTCGTGGTTCAAAAAACTCAAAATGAAACGGCGAATCAACATGCGCTGGCGCAATTTTCTCCATCCGTTCCAGTGCTTTCACACGGCTTTGCGCTTGTTTGGCTTTGGTCGCTTTGGCTTTAAAGCGAGTAATAAAACTGCGGATATGGGCTATTTCCCGCTGTTGTTTGGCATGCGCTGCCTGCTGATTAGCCAGATGCTCAGCACGCGCCTGTTCAAAATCACTGTAATTACCGCTGTAAAGTTTGATGGCCTGCTGTTCGATATGGGCGATCTGATTCACCACCCGATCCAAAAATTCACGGTCATGCGAAATTACCAGCAAAGTGCCTGAGTATTGCCGCAGCCACTCTTCCAGCCAGTAAACCGCCTCTAAATCAAGGTGATTGGTCGGCTCATCAAGCAGCAATAAATCACTGCGACACATCAGTGCCTGCGCCAGATTCAACCGCATTCGCCAGCCACCGGAAAACGCTCTGACCGGCTGACTTTGCTGCTCTGGGGTAAACCCCAGACCATGTAGCAGTTTAGCGGCACGGCTGCGGCCGGTATAACCATCAATTAACGTCAGTTGATCATGCAAATGAGTTTGCTGATGGCCATCAGCGTTATTTTCAGCAACCGCCAGGTCAGCCAATAACCGGCTTAACTGCGCATCACCCTCAAGCACATAATCCAAAGCATTTGTATCAACTGCCGGCGTTTCCTGGGCAACATGGGCGATGACCCAGCCGGATGGAAAACTGAGCTCACCCTGATCAGCATGCAGTTCACCGCGCACCATGGCGAACAAACTGGATTTGCCGGTGCCGTTAGCGCCGGTTAAACCCACACGCTGACCGGGATGGATCAGTAAATTGGCATTTTCAAACAATAACCGCGGGCCACGGCGCAGAGATAATTGGCTTAACTTAATCAC
>CAMPHB010000223.1 GCA_946885755.1 uncultured Methylophaga sp.
AAGCTTTGCTGGAATAGGGGTCGCGCCTGACCAGCCGATCCCTGTAATCGACATGAAATAATAGTGGTAACTAGGTCTTAATCAGTCGGGGATCATCCCGCAGGGACGATATCCAGCGATCTGCCGGCGGACAACTGCTACAGCCCTCTGAGGTGTATAGCTCAACGACCGTAGTGCGTTGTGGGCTGCTGGCAAATTCCAGTGCCCACAGAGGCTGGCTGAGTAATAGCAATGCCAGAGCAATGATGCGCATGCCGGTTTCCTCAAAAAGAATCAGCTTAAATTGCTGTATTTTCTGAGACGCGGCGGTTAATTATTTGTTACAAAAACAGTTTTTGACGGCGACACTGACGAATTGCTTTGACTTTAGCTGAAAAGCGCTATAGTCTTTGTACCGCTTGCAAGTTTTACCGAGATTTGTTTTCACGTTCGATGTTTCCGCTTTAGTGCAACACCTTTAAGAGTAATCGTCCTGTTATCAAACCCCCGCGTCACTTACAGCATACCCGCTCATTTTTGGGCATTTAATTAGATTTAGAATAGGACGACATTATGTCAGCTACTGGTACAGTAAAATGGTTTAACGAAGCTAAAGGCTTTGGTTTTATCGAACAAGAAAACGGCCCTGACGTTTTTGCACATTTCCGCCAAATCCAAGGCGACGGTTTCAAAACACTGACTGAAGGTCAACGCGTGTCTTTCACCGTGACTCAAGGTCAAAAAGGCCCACAAGCTGAAAACATCGTTGCAATGTAAAACGCACTGATTAAAGCTTTAAGAAAGCCCCGCATGCGGGGCTTTTTTTTGCCTGATAATTAAGCCTCTTCTGGCTCGGCCTCAATGATCTGCTCAGCAAAGCTCTGATAAGCCGCCCAGTAATCTCTGGCTATGGTATCCGGGAAAACATGAAAGTCGCCGTTTTTCAATGCCGAGACAATACCCTTGGCCACCACTGACGGGGGATCAGCAATATCGGCCAAACCAGCGTCAGCAGCCATATCAGTTTGAATCGGCCCCGGATGCACACTGATAACCGCTGTGCCCTGCTCTGCCAGCTGAGTTTTCAAGGCCTGGGTGATCGAATAAGCGGCCGCTTTGGAGGCAGCATACGTAGCAAAATCCGGGGATGTCCGTAATGAAGCAACCGAATTTAACTGTACAAAAGCACCGCCACCATTTTGTTTTAGTACCGGTGCAAATGCCTGTGCCATCTGCATCAAGCCCACTACATTGACCTGCATCTGAAACGCCAGTGCATCGATGGCTGCTGGGTCCAGTACCGTCGCATTTTTTAACACACCGGCGTTGTTGACGACAATTTGTACATCATTGGCGATCTGCGCTGCCCGGCTGATACTCGCGGCATCCGCGACATCCAGTTCAATCACGGCTACTTTGTCACCATACTGCTGCAATAAGGCTTTTACCGAGTCGGTGTTACGGACTGCCAGATAAACCTTTGCGGCACCCTGCTGAATAAATTCTTCGGTAATCGCTTTACCAATACCCCGATTAGCGCCGGTTACCAGTACGGTTTTACCCTGTAACTCTATTTTTGGATTCATGGTTTCTCCTTTCAAATGCCAGCGGTATTCTCATTAGATGGGCATGCGATATGACTTGATCAAGGGCAGCCGCTCTTTTACATTAGACAGATTTCGCCAAATAGGTCAGCCCAATGGATTTAGCCTCGTTCAAAGAGTTGTTCGATCAACTTCTTAATACCACACTGACCTGGGCCAGCAGCCCGTTGTTTTATTCACAACTGGGGCTGATTGTCATCGGTTGTGTTGTTGGCTATGGCGTTGCAGCGTTTATTCGTAAACATATTCCGATATTACATCAGCCGCCGGCAGCCGGACCTGCCGCTAATTTACGCCAGTCTATTTATAACAGCCGGGATTTATTACTACCGCTGATGCTGATTTTGTCGCTGTCAGTGACGGCGGACATTAGCAATTCATTGCTGGGCAAAGATGGCCTGGTGACCATTGCCATGAGTTGGGCTGTGGTCTTTATGCTCTACAAAATCATCGACCGCTTGGTGACCAAAACGCTGTTTAAAAAACTGGCTTGCTGGATTTTGCTGCCGATCGCGGTATTGCATTTATTTGGCTGGCTGCCGCCGGTCATTGACTACCTGGAAAGCATTTCGCTGAATATCGGCAATATTGAAATCTCCGCCTACGGTGTGGTGCGGGTGATCATCTTTGGTTCAATTTTGTTCTGGCTGGGCCGGTTGTCCAATCAGGCCGGCCAACAAATCATCCGTAGCCAGGAAGATCTGGATGTTGGTACCCGCGAGGTGTTTGCCAAGTTATTCCAGATCATTTTGTTTTTCGTCGTCTTTTTACTGTTGCTGCAAATTATGGGCATCAATCTTACGGCGCTGGCGGTATTTGGTGGTGCGCTCGGTGTCGGCCTGGGTTTTGGTTTACAGGCCATTGCCTCGAATTTTATTTCCGGCATTATTTTGCTGCTGGAACGCTCGTTAAGTGTCGGTGATTACATAGAAATGGAAGATGGCCGCAAAGGCACTATCCGTGAATTGAATATGCGCTCGACCACGCTGGAAACCTTTGATGGCAAAGACATCATGGTGCCCAACGAACAATTCATCACCACCAGCTTTACCAACTGGACCCATAAAAATTTCAAACAACGTTATGCACTGAATTTTCAGGTGGCCTACAAAACGGATTTGCATTTGTTGTTTGATCTCATCCGCGAAACGATTGCCAGCCACCCTAAAGTTATCAGTGGCGATGACATACCGATCGAAGAACGTCCTGATGCTGAAATAGCCGGTTTTGGCGATTCCGGTGTCGATATTCTGGTGGAATTCTGGATGGAAGGCATTGATGACGGCGAAAACCGCGTTGGCGCAGATTTGCTATTAATGCTCTGGGATGCCTTCCATCAGCATAATATTGAGATCCCATTCCCGCAGCGTGAAGTTAAAATTGTGAATGCCAGCTAATTGTTAAAGTCTGCAATATGCTAATCTTCACGTTTTATTCACATGGCACGGCCGTTTTTTAATCGGCCGTTGCGCGTTTTACGGGGAAAATCATGTCTGATTACGACAATCTGATGCTGGATAATCAATTGTGTTTTGCGCTTTACAGCGCAACCAATGCTATTACCCGGGTCTACCGACAACTTCTGGATGAGCATGATTTAACCTATCCGCAGTATCTGGTGTTATTGGTGTTATGGGAAAAAGACGGCGTTGCCGTGCGGGATCTGATGCAGCGCCTGAAGCTGGACTCCGGCACGTTGTCACCGATTCTGAAACGTCTGGAACGTGCCGGACTGGTCAACAAACAACGTAATGATATTGATGAGCGTATTGTGCGCATTACCCTGACCGACAAAGCCAAGCAACTGAAACCGGTGGTTGCTGAGATTCAGAAACAGGTGGCTTGCCAGACGGGTCTTAATAACAAAGAATTTTTTGCTTTACTGCAGCAACTGCATCAGCTGCACGTCGCCGTATGCAAGCCCGGGTCTGGCGCGGTTTTGGCGCG
>CAMPHB010000224.1 GCA_946885755.1 uncultured Methylophaga sp.
CATGATGCATACCATTATCGAACAAGGCCTGCAGGATCAGGACTATATTGATAATTACACCGAAGGTTATGAGGCGCTGGCCGAACGGGTTAAAACCCGTACGCCGGAATGGGCTGCGGAAATTACCGGTGTGCCGGCGGATGTGATTCGTCAGCTGGCGATGGAGTTTGCCACTACCCAACCAGCGGCAATTCGACTGGGTGTTGCTCTGGAGCGTAATTACGGCGGTGGTCAGGCGATTCGTGCCATTACCTGTTTGCCGGCGCTGACCGGTGCCTGGCGGCATGTCGGCGGCGGAGCGCTGCAATTCCCGGTTTGGGAGCATCCTTATAAATTTGACGTCATTTGTCGTCCGGATTTAATTCCGGAAGGCACACAAGTGGTCAATGCGATTCAGATCGGCCGCGCCCTGACCGGCGAAATCGATCTGAAAGTGCCGATTAAATCGATGATGTGCTGGAATGCCAATCCGGTCACGCAGGCGGCCGAGACCGACAAAATTGTCGAAGGGCTGATGCGTGAGGATTTATTCCTGGTGTCCGCTGAGCATTTCCTGTCTGATACTGCATCCTATGCCGATATCGTGTTGCCGGCGACTATGGGTGCTGAGCATGAAGATATGATTTTATCGTGGGGCCACTTATACCTGACCTATAACGAAAAATGTGTGGATGCGCCGGGCGAAGCCTTACCGAATCAGGAGATATTCCGGCGGCTGGCAGCACGTATGGGCTTTACCGAAGATAACTTCAAATGGTCAGACAGCGAATGCCTGCAAAATTATGTGGACTGGGATTCACCAGCCTGTGATGGCATTGATTTAGCGTATCTGCGTCAACATGGTTATGCCCGGCTTACGGTCGGCACGCGTGATGATCGCGCGCCACACAAAAATGGTAACTTCCCGACACCGACCGGCAAATGCCATTTTCAGGTAACCGGTGCCACCAACTTTGTGGCGGGCCCGTTCCGGCAAATGTATGAAGGTTTTCAGCCGGGTGAAGCGCTCGACAGTCTGCCGGATTATGTGCCGTCCAGAGAAACACCGCAGACCAATCCGCAATTGGCAGAACGCTTTCCGCTGAATATTATTTCGCCGAAAAGCCATGGGTTTATCAATTCCAGCTACGCCAATATGGAAAATAAAATCAAAGCACAGGGCGAACAATTTGTGCTGATTAATGCCCTTGATGCCGATCTGCGCAATGTACAAAACGGCGATAAAGTGCGGGTCTTTAATGACCGTGGTGGCTTTGAAGGGGTGGCGCAAATCACTGATGATGTGAATGCCGGCCTTGTAGTTGCCACACTGGGCTACTGGCGTCAGCTGAATAAAGGCACGGTGAATTGTGTCAGTTCGGCAGATCTGGTGGATATGGGCAATGCACCGACGTTTACCGATAACCTGGTTCAGGTCGAACTGGCTTCATAAAGTCATACCCATTGTGCCTGGCCGTTTTGCCGGCGAGTCAAACTAAAAAAGCAGCAACCTGTCCGGTTGCTGCTTTTTAGTTTCATCTTGCGCACAAGTTATCTAATACGCATTTATTCAAACATCCTGCAAATTTTTTAACGCGTAGCTGATAAGTCGCTATGCCTGACGCTACAGCAGATCCTGCCTGGCAAAAACAGCGTTTTGGATTTTCATTTCGTCTCTAAAACACGTAAGTTATTGTTTTGATTTACGAAATAAAGAGGTGAATTTATGTCAGAAACTGCAGTTGCCACGCACAATCCCGACAAAGGCTTTATCGCATTACTGGGATGGAGTTTAAGTGCTGTTGAAGCCGCTGCAGCTTTTGACCGGCGATATGTCGTCGTCGCACCGGATTGGGCCGAAGCTTATTGTACTGAGCATAACATTCCCTATATCCCGTGGAATTTTGAGCGGCTCAATGATCGTTCACTGGAAATCGCGCAAACCCTTCAAGATTTGGGGGTAGATGTGGCGATCCCGTTGTTTGAAGAAACGGTCGAGTGGGCAGGGGCCATTAACTCGGTGTTGCTGGATAATCCGCGCCTGTTTGGTCAGTCGATGTTATTACGCGACAAAGCCCTCATGAAACGCCGTGCTCAACTGGGCGGCATCCGCGTTGGTATTTTTGAAGAAGCCCACGATAAAGACGATGTGGTGCGGTTTCTGAAACGCGTTAACCAAACCTTGTTGAAACTTGACGGCGATCCCAACGACCCGATTCATTTGAAAGCTTTCGATAAAGCCGGCTGTCTCGGCCATCGCGTTATCCGCACGCCAGATGAAGTAGATAGCATTCCCGATGAGGAGTTTCCCGTATTGATGGAGTCGCATCTCGATGGTTGGGAGTTTGCCGTCGAAGCCTGGATCCACAAGGGCAAAATCCAGTTTTTGAATATTTCTGAATATGTGACGCTGGGCTACTCGGTATTTGTGCCGGCAACGCCTGAGCTTGAGAAATATCGGCCGAAAATCGTCGAACAAATCGAGAAGTTGATCAAAACCTTCGATATTGAATTTGGTTTTGTGCATCCCGAGTATTTCGTTACCAGTGATGGTGAAATGTACTTTGGCGAAGTCGCTTACCGGCCACCCGGTTTTAAAGTATTTGAATTACTGGAACGTGCCTATGGCTTTAATGCATATCAGGGTTTGATCCTCGCATTTGATCCGAAAACCACCGAGCAGGAGATCGCCGATTTCTTCCCGACAGAAGTAGTTGATGCCAAAGGCCATGCCGGTTGTTTTGGTGTCTATCCGCGCCGCCGGGTAGTCAGTCAGCTGCAAATACCGGAAGAGACCGAAGATCATCCTTACTTTGACTTTCATGAACTGAACGCACCCCTTGAAGAGACCGTCACCAAGCGTACGGCCTTCGGTACCCACTGGGGTTTGGTATACTTTTTCGGAGACAATCCGGAAACCATGCGGGATCTGCTTAAACATCAGGAATCACTGGATTTCTATATTTAATCGTTCCACGTATACCAGCAAAAATTAAGGATTCAGTTTGATTGAACCAGTTGCTGACAATGCGTCTGATCAGCAGGCGCAACTTGTTGCCAGACTTACCGATGCGGTTGCGGTATTGGCTAATGCTCAGGATTTTGCCAAGCCCACCAAAGTTCGGCGGGTATTTGATGCGGTAAAACGAATTTTGTATTTGCCTGATGGCTGCGCGCTGATTGAGGGTGAGATTCAGGCCATCGAAGATGCGGGCGTATTTAAAAATTCTGATTACGATCAGCCGCAGATTCTGTTGCCGACCTTAAGTTCACTGGCCTTAAAAAGTGCCGATGCTGATACGTTGATCATTGAGGCACTCAGCCAGCTACGGATGTTGGCGATTGCCAAGCAGGATTATTGGCATCCTAAGCTTTCTGCCGAGCAGGCACATCACTTTCTAACGCAGGTATTAGCCGTCAATTTGCAGCGTTTGTTTGCGCCTGCGGATGAGGCCGAGCGAGAATTGCAGGGCCGGCTAGCGCAAATCAGCCGGGCACTCCTGCTGCATCTGGCAGAACAGATTGGTTATCAGC
>CAMPHB010000225.1 GCA_946885755.1 uncultured Methylophaga sp.
CCGGTACCGGTAAAACAACATTATTAAATGTATTAAGCCGGTTTATTGACCCGGCACAGCGGCTGGTCACTATTGAAGATGCCGCTGAGTTACAACTGGGCCACAGCCATGTGGTGCGCCTGGAAACCCGGCCGCCGAATGTCGAAGGTCAGGGGGAAGTGCGCGCCCGGGATCTGGTACGCAATGCGCTGCGGATGCGGCCTGACCGGATCATTCTCGGTGAGGTGCGCGGTGAAGAGGTGCTGGACGTGTTGCAGGCCATGAATACCGGTCATGATGGCTCGATGAGTACCGTGCATGCCAACAATACCCGTGATGCGTTGACGCGGCTGGAAATGCTGGCGTCACTGGCGAATTTCAGAGGCGGGCCTGACGTGGTTCGGGAAATGATTGCCAGTGCGCTGGATTTAATGGTCAGTTCATGCTCAATGAATTATTCCATTTTGAGCCACAACTGGAGCGGCATGTTAACCAGAATGTACGTCCGGCCAATCAGAAATTCGCCAGCGAGCCGCTGATCCGCGAACACGATAACCATGCCAAACCGGGATCACAGGATTACTGATGAGTCCGCTTATCATCATTTATGGTTTGTCGGGGCTGCTGCTGATTCTGGCAATGTATGCCGTGGTGCGCAGCGGTAAACAGGAGTTAAACGAAAAAGCCAACCGCCACTTTGCTCAGATTGCCGGTATGAGTATTGACGGCAGACATGTGAAAGAACGCCGGCGGCGATCCCATGCCGTTAAACAAATGTTCTGGCGAGCCGGTCTGGAGCCCCAGGAAAAGCATTATGTGATTGCGACAATCGTCACGTTACTGCTGGTCTTGTTCGTCGGGCTTAACAACGGTTTCCTGGCAGCATTAACTGTGCCGTTTATGTTGGCCATCATCTTATATTTATGGTTGTGGCATCGTGCCAATGCCCGGATCAAAGCGATTTTGCTGCAATTACCGCTGTTTTTGGATCAGACCTTACGGGCACTGGGTACGGGCCGGAGCATGGAAAGCGCACTGCAACTGGCCGCCCGGGAAACGCCGAATCCGCTGAAAGAAATTTTTGAACGGGTGCTGCGTGCTAATCGCCTGGGCGATGATCTGGGTCAGTCAATTCAGGAAGTTGCCCTGCTGTACCGGGTGCAAGAGTTGTATCTGGTGTCGCTGGCTATTCGTGTTAACCGTACTTACGGCAGCAGTGTCCGGGATTTGCTTAACAACATTGTCAAAATGATCCATGACCGCGAAGCGGCGCGCCGGGAGTTACGCACTATGACCGGCGAAACCCGGGTGACAGCCTGGGTGCTGGGCTTATTACCGATCATGATTGCCGGTTACATCATGATGATGAATCCCGATTATATGCTGACCATGTGGCAGGATGAGGGCGGCAAAATCATGTTGGCGACGGCGCTGGGGTTTCAGGCTGTCGGTGCGTTTATTTTATGGCGCATGATTAAGAGCATCTGATATGTCGATTTGGCTGATTTTAAGTTTGTTATTGGTGCTGTTGCTGTCGATAGGCTTATTTTTGGCGGCCCAGTATCAGGCACATCATGCTGATATTTCAGCACAACGGCGTTTTTATGAATTGCTGGAACGCAATACCGCTGAGGTAGCTGTTGAACGCAGTTGGGCACGCGGCGTCGTCAGACGCATGGCTCAAAGCCGGCTGATGCGCTGGTTACCGAAAATTGAGCATCCGGAAACGGTTCAATTGTTAAAACAGGCTGGCTGGTATCACGCGAGCGGCCGGGTGGCCTATTATTTATCAACCTGGATAACGCCGGCTGTACTGGTATTTCTGGTGTTTATCTACGTGCTGACCGCTGGCAATTTAAATAAAGAAGCCTTAGCGCAGTTATTTATCGCCGGTGTCATCGGCTATTTATTACCTAAAAATGTGCTGCGCCGGGTGGCCAAAAATCGCCGCGCCAAACTGTCGCGCGAAATGCCCACCGCTGTGCATTTATTACGCATGCTGTTTGATGCCGGTTTATCGACAGAGCATGCGCTGCGGGTGTTGCAAACCGAAGGCAAATTGCTGGCACCAGAGTTGGCTAAAGAGCTCTCCATGGCGCTGCGTCATGTTGATGCTGGTCTGGATCCGGCTGATGCACTTAGTGAAATGGCCGCGCCGCTGGAAGTTGCTGAGCTCAACGACACGGTAGCGATCCTGAAACAGGTTAGCCGGCATGGTGGCAATATTCGCGAAACACTGGTCAAATTCGCCCAGTTAATGGAAGACCGGCAACTGTCGGCGCTGCGGGAATATGTCAATGTGCTGTCCGGCAAAATGTCGGTGGTCATGATGGTATTTTTATTTCCGGCCTTGCTTATTTTTCTGGCCGGACCCGGCTTTATGGCATTGGCCAAAGGCCTGACGGGGGCATTTTGATGCGAAACGGATCAGTGATTGTCATCAGTTTGTTGCTCAGTGCCTGTGTGGCGGTGACGCCGGGCGTGACGAACAACACAAATTCTGCTGATACGCGTCAATCATCATGTACTGAAGAACTTGCCGGTGATACCTCCGTGCGCCTTGATATGGTGCAGCAGTTAATGGAAGACGGCCGACTGCATGCCGCTTTGGCACATCTTGATGAGCTGGATAGCGACAGTGTTCAGGCCACTTATTTGCGCGCCGAAATACTGCGCCAATCAGATCGCAGCGATGATGCAAAACTGCTTTATCAGGTGCTGACAGAAACATGTTTTGCCGGCCAGGGCCACCATGGTCTGGGGCTGATTGCCGGTCGTCAGCAACAGCTTGCCGAAGCTGAATTGCAATTAGCCAAAGCCGCCGGGCTGCTGCCGGTCAATGCACGGATCCGTAACGATTACGGTTATGCCTTGCTGATGAATGGCAAATTTGCCGATGCCCGCCATGAATTTCTGACAGCAATTGAACTGGATGGCGGTAGCCGTCTGGCAGAGACCAATATGGTGATTTTGTTACTGCTGCAGGATCAGCAGGCAAAAGCCAAATCATTTGCCAGCAAACTCAATATGGACAGTCAGACGTTGGCCGACTTGCAATTACAGGCAGAGGCGCTGGCAAAACAGATTCCGACAGCAACACCTTAAGGAGAAAATGATGATGCGTATAACAATTCTGGCCGGTTTGTGCTGTTTATTCAGTTCCCCGTTAATGGCTCAGTCAGCGACCGATAATGACCCGGAAATAGGCGAGCAAACCCGTTACTGGCTCAACTGGCAGAGCAGTGGTGAAGCCGCATCAAGCCAGCCGCAAACCCTTTCAGGACCCGTTGCTGACAGAATATTTCAGCGATATCAGGACAGCTTCAGCTATTCGATACCAGAGTATTTTTCCGGTGACGATGGTGATGCCTCGGTGCTGGGCGAGTAACGGCTGAAAAATGCCTTTATCGGCAACATTAGCGGTCAGACAAACAGGCGCGATAGGCCTGTTTGCCATTTTGACATTACTGCTGGCGATATTATTTGCCGCACTGGCCGTTGATACCGGGCG
>CAMPHB010000226.1 GCA_946885755.1 uncultured Methylophaga sp.
CAATCATGGCATCTAAAACGCTGGCTTCGGTACTTGCCGGCCCGAGCGTTGCAACGATTTTGGTTCTGCGCCTGGCTGCCAAACTGGCCTCCTCAGAGAATTACTCTGCGGCGCGTTGCTCCAGAATTTCTACTGCAGGGAGCTTTTTGCCTTCCAGAAATTCCAGAAACGCACCGCCACCGGTTGAAATATAAGACACATCGTCGCAGATTTTGTATTTGCTGACCGCTGCCAGCGTGTCACCGCCACCGGCGATGGAAAAGGCATTGGATTCGGCAATCGCCATGGCGATTTCTTTGGTACCTTCGCCAAACTGGTTAAATTCAAACACGCCGACCGGGCCGTTCCAGACAATGGTGCCCGCGTTCATCAGAATATCAGCCAGCTGCGCTGCTGATTTGGGGCCGATATCAAAAATCATATCATCATCCTGTACGGCTGTGACCGGTTTCAGTTCGGCTTCAGCATTTTCAGCAAAGCGTTTACCGCAAACCACATCGACGGGCACCGGGATCTCCGCACCGCGCTGTTTCGCTTCATCACTAAGCTTATGACAGGTATCGATAAGATCCGGTTCATATAATGACTGCCCGACATTGTGACCGGCTGCTGCGATAAAGGTATTGGCAATACCGCCACCGACAATCAGCTGATCGACTTTTTTCGATAACGATTCGAGTACAGTCAGTTTGGTCGAGACTTTGGAGCCACCGACAATTGCCACCATTGGCCGCGCCGGGTTATCAAGGGCTTTGGACAATGCTTCCAGTTCTGCCGCCAGCAACGGGCCAGCACAGGCGACCGGCGCATATTTGGCGATACCGTGCGTCGAGGCTTGTGCCCGGTGCGCAGTGCCAAACGCATCCATGACAAACACATCACACATTTGCGCCATGCGTTTGGCCAGTGCGTCATCATTGGCTTTTTCACCGATGTTAAAGCGCACGTTTTCACAAATCACCAGCTCACCCGCTTCTACCGGAATAAACTCCGGCTCAAGCCAGTTTTGTTCCAGCCGTACCGGCTGTTCCAGCAATGCTGTCAGATAATTGGCAACCGGTGCCAGTGAATACTTATGTTCATACTCACCTTCTGTAGGCCGGCCCAGATGCGACATGACCATCACCTTAGCGCCTTTCTGCAATGCCATTTTAATGGTTGGCAGTGACGCCATAATTCGGGTGGCATCTGCCACCACACCGGATTTTAACGGCACATTCAGATCTTCGCGGATCAGGACACGTTTACCGCTGAGATCCAGATCAGCCATCTTGATGACAGACATCGTAATTCCTCTCTCTTGTATTTTTATGATTATGTGGTGCACTACTGATTATAGCGATTGCCCACCATAAAAAAAGGGCCACTTTTTGAGTGACCCTGATTATTTTTAAATTTAAATCAGGCTGTTAACCAGCGACATGCGCCACCAGTCGCATCATATTGCAGGTATAACCATATTCATTGTCATACCAGGCAACGACTTTAACAAAGGTGCTGTCGAGCGCAATACCGGCACCGGCATCAAAATTCGACGGCGCGGTATGGCCCCGGAAATCGGTGGAGACCACACTATCTTCGGTATAACCCAAAACGCCTTTTAATTCACCTTCAGCTGCCACTTGCATCGCCGCACAAATATCAGCGTAGCTGGCATCTTTTTCCAGCTCCACGGTTAAATCGACTACGGAAACGTCAGAAGTCGGCACTCGGAAAGCCATACCGGTCAGTTTGCCGTTCAGACTCGGCAACACTTTGCCAACGGCTTTGGCAGCGCCGGTGGATGACGGGATAATGTTTTCCAGTATACCGCGACCGCCGCGCCAGTCTTTCATCGACGGGCCATCCACCGTTTTCTGCGTGGCGGTTGCCGCATGCACCGTGGTCATCAGACCGCGTTTGATGCCGAATTTGTCATGTAGCACTTTGGCAACCGGCGCCAGCGCATTGGTCGTGCAAGATGCGGCCGAAACAATCGCTTCACCGTTATAAGCATCATGATTAACACCGTACACATACATCGGCGTGTGATCTTTAGACGGCGCTGATTGCACCACTTTTTTGGCACCGGCGGTGATATGCGCCAGGCAGGATTCTTCGGTCAGGAAAAAACCGGTACATTCGATAATTAATTCAGCGCCAACGTCAGCCCATTTTAGTTCAGCGGGATCGCGCTCAGCGGTAACCCGAATGGTTTTGCCATTGACGACCAGATGGCCGTCTTTAACCGTGACGTCACCGTCAAAACGGCCATGCACCGAGTCATATTGGAGCATATACGCCAGATAGTCAGGTTCCAGCAGATCGTTAATGGCGACTACTTCAATTTCCGGAAAATCTTTTACTGCCGCGCGAAAGGCCATCCGGCCGATGCGGCCAAAACCGTTAATACCTACTTTAATTGTCATGATTTTTCCTCAAGAAAATGTCTATTGGCGGCATCTCAACACTGAGTTTTTGTTAAAAGCCAGTGGTCAGACGACGCAAAAAAAATGGCCAGCCGATTTACACCGGCTGGCCATTTCTATTTAGCCTTTCATCTCAGCGAACTGGATTACAGCACTGATTTGACGGTTTTCACCACATTTTCGACCGTAAAGCCGAAGTGCTTGAACAGGTCACCACCCGGTGCAGATTCACCAAAGGTGTTGATACCAACACTGCCGCCTTCCAGACCAACGTATTTCGCCCAGAAATCGGTGACACCGGCTTCAATAGAAACCCGTTTCACACCTGGTGTTAAAACGCTGTCTTTATATGCTTGATCCTGACGATCAAACACATTGGTTGATGGCATAGATACGACGCGTGCGTTGACGCCTTCTGCTTTCAGCGCTTCTTGCGATTTAACCGCCAGATCCACTTCAGAGCCGGTGGCGATCAGAATGACATCAGCTTTACCGCCTTCTGCTTCTGATAACACATAACCACCTTTACGAATGGCCGCAAAGTCAGCCGTGTCGTGTTTGCGACCCGGAATACCCTGACGGCTGAACACCAGGCTGGTAGGACCATCCATACGCTCAACAGCTGCTACCCAGGCAGAGGCAACTTCTGTTGCATCTGAAGGGCGCCATACATCCATATTCGGGATATAACGCAGGCCTGCAGTTGTTTCGATAGGTTGATGGGTCGGGCCATCTTCACCCTGACCAATTGAATCATGGGTCAATACCGCAATGGTGCGTTGTTTCATCAACGCCGCCATACGCAGCGCGTTTCTGCCGTAGTCAGAGAACATGTGGAAAGTACCACCGTATGGCAGTAAACCACCATGCAGCGCCATACCGTTCATGATGGCAAACATACCGAACTCACGGACACCGTAAGAAATGTAGTTACCCGGCTCTTTACCAGAAACGTGTTTGAATGCACTGCAGCTGGTCAGGTTAGAACCAGTCAAATCGGCAGAACCACCCAAAAATTCAGGTAAGGTTGGCGCCAGTGCCGCGATAACGTTTGGTGAGGCTTTAC
>CAMPHB010000227.1 GCA_946885755.1 uncultured Methylophaga sp.
CCATATTACCTGGTTGAAAATGATCCCAACCGGCGTATGACGCTGGAACGTAATCCGTTTTTCCACGGAGAGCGCTACCCTACTGAGGGGGAAGCTGGTGATGAAGCGGCCGGATTATTGACCGATGCCGGTAAAACCATGCCGTTTATTGATCGCATCGTGTTCACGCTGGAAAAAGAAAGCACAGCGTACTGGAGTAAGTTTTTGCAGGGTTATTACGATCTCAGTGCACTGACATCCGATAGTTTTGAGCAGGCGATTAATATTTCGGCGTCGGGTGACTTTGGTCTCAGCGAAAGTATGAAAGAGTTAGGTATTGCTCTCCAGTCAGCCGTTGGTACCACAACCTTTTATATGGGCTTTAATATGCTGGATCCGATAGTCGGTGGCTATACTGAGCGGGCGCGCAAACTGCGTCAGGCCATTGCCATCGCCGTGGATCAGGAAGAAAACATAAGTATTTTTGCCAACGGTCAGGGGATAGCGGCGCAGGGGCCGATCCCGCCGGGGATTTTTGGTTACCGGGACGATGAAAGTGGCATTGATAGTTATGTTTACGACTGGGTGGATGGTGCACCGCGCACCAAACCTATCAGTGCGGCCAGACAATTACTGGCCGAGGCCGGCTACCCCAATGGCCGTGATGCGCAAACCGGTGAACCACTGGTATTGTACTTTGATGTAACCAATCGTGGCCCTGACAGTAAAGCGCAATTTGATTGGGTGCGTAAGCAATTTCAAAAACTGAATATTCAATTGGTGGTGCGTAGTACCGACTACAACCGCTTTCAGGAAAAAATGCGCAGCGGCACCGCGCAGATTTTTCAATGGGGCTGGAATGCCGATTATCCAGATCCGGAGAATTTCCTGTTTTTGTTGTATGGCCCGAATGGCAAGAGTTTATTCAGTGGTGAAAATGCCGCCAATTATCAAAATCCGGCGTTTGATAAGCTGTTTGAACAAATGCGGGTATTACCAGATGGCGAGCAGCGCCAGCAGATAATTGATCAAATGGTGGAGATTGCCCGCCACGATGCCCCCTGGATCTGGGGCTTCCATCCCAAGCGTTTTACGTTATTTCATGCCTGGAACAAAAATATCAAAACCCATCTGATGGCCAATAACACCATGAAATATCAGCGTATTGATGTCGCACTGCGTGAAAAATTGCAAAAACAATGGAATCAACCGGTGTGGTGGCCTTTGTGGCTGACTGCACTGATTATTGTGTTGGCATTGGTGCCGGCCTGGCGTTTGTATCTGCGCCGTAAATATCAATCGCGCTAAAGCTGCTGGTATGCCTGTTGGTTTTGGACATCATTAGTTAGAATAACCGTTTTGCCGCGACATCATTAAGGGAGTTTTGAAACGTGGATTTAGCAACGCTGTTAGGTTTTCTGATTGCCTGGACTTTGATTGTTGCGACGATAGCGTTTGGTGCTGCGGCCAGCACATTTCTCAATTTACCCTCATTTATGATCGTCTTCGGCGGCACCTTTGCCGTGGTCATGATGCGTTTTACGCTCAAACAATTTATTAATTCCATCAAAACCACGACCAAAGCATTTTTACATCGCAGTGTGCAGCCTGATGAAATCATCACCGAGGTGGTCAGACTGGCGGGCGTTGCCCGTAAAGAAGGTCTGCTGGCGCTGGAACGTCAGGAGATTAATGTACCGGCTTTATCGCTGGGCGTAAGGATGCTGGTCGACGGTCATGAACCGGCTGTGGTGCGCAAAGCGTTGGTTACCGAAATGAATGAAACGGTTAACCGTCACCGTATTGGCCAGCAGATTTTTCAGCAAATCGGCGATGCCGCACCGGCGATGGGCCTTATCGGGACGCTGGTGGGGCTGGTGCAAATGTTATCCAATATGTCGGATCCCAAAGCTATCGGTCCGGCTATGGCGATTGCATTGTTAACCACCTTATACGGCGCGATGATCGCCAACATGTTTGCTTTGCCTATTGCTGACAAACTGGCATTACGCAGCGGTGAAGAACTGATGAATAAAAACATCATCATTGAAAGTGTCATGGGTATTCAGGAAGGGCAGAACCCGAAAATTCTGGAAGAGCTGCTGAAAAACTATCTGCCGGCCTCAATGCGCGACAATGAAGAAGTTGAGTCGGCGGCTAGCGCCTAAGGCTGCTTTCAAATGAGCGAAATCGATACCCAGCGCCTTGCCCAACAGCAAAAAAAAGGTTTGCCATCGTATATGGCGACATTTGCGGATTTAATGTCATTGCTGATGTGTTTTTTTGTACTGCTGCTGTCTTTTGCCGAAATTGATGCGCTGAAGTTTAAGGAAGTGGTTAAGTCCATGGAAAAAGCGTTTGGTGTGCAACGTGAAATCCCAGCGCATGAAATCCCGATGGGTACCAGTATCATTGCGCAGGAATTCAGTCCGGGTGAACCCAAACCCACACCATTAAATACTATTCAGCAGCAAACCATTGATGACCCGCGCAGAGTATTAAAAGTAACAATGGACGCGGAAGCCGCAGCGCAGGAAATTGCCCGGCAGACCGCAGAAGAGGCCGAAGAATTCAAAAAAGCCTTGAAAACCGAAATTGAAGAAGGTCTGATTGAAGTCGAAAATCAGCAAAACCGGATCGTTATCCGGATCCGTGAAAAGGGTTCATTTCCGTCGGGTGACGCAACACTTAACCCGGCATTTATGCCCATCCTCAAAACCATTCATGACGTATTGATCGATACAGATGGCTTGATCGCAGTTGCCGGTCACACCGATAATATACCGATCCAAACAGCGCGTTACCGTTCCAATTGGGAATTATCGACATCGCGGGCAACATCAGTTGTCCATGAGTTACTAAGTTATCAGCAGATGCCCGCTGAGCGCTTTATTTTAGAAGGTTATGCCGATACCCGGCCGTTATTGCCCAATGACAGTGCTGCCAATCGTGCGCAAAACCGGCGGGTGGAAATTGTCGTATTAAAATCGACGGTCGATAGTCAAACATCCCGTTCCATCGATGAACTGCGCCGCCAGTACGACGCTATCGACAGTGAAGTACAAACCATACGGTAATTGCGCTAACCGAAAATTGAGGAAGAAATGCAAAAAATTTCTGTAGAAACCGGTGTTGTTATTCCGTTGGACCGGCCAAATGTCGATACCGATGCCATTATTCCCAAACAGTTTTTAAAGTCGATTAAACGCAGCGGCTTTGGTCCCAACCTATTTGATGAATGGCGCTACCTGGATCACGGTGAACCCGGACAGGATTGCAGTCAGCGGCCGCAGAATCCGGACTTTGTGCTGAATCAACCGCGTTATCAGGGCGGCACCATTTTATTGGCCCGTGAAAACTTTGGCTGTGGTTCCAGCCGCGAACATGCGGTCTGGGCGCTGGCGGATTTTGGTATCAAAGTGATTATTGCAACGAGTTTTGCCGATATTT
>CAMPHB010000228.1 GCA_946885755.1 uncultured Methylophaga sp.
ATCCTGCTGATCGCTTTTGCACCTTCAGTTCTGGCCAAACCGATTGCTGCCGGCAGCGTGATAACCATTGGTATTCCGGTCGGTGTAGTGATTATCGTACTGGCTTTTGTTTTAACCGGTATTTATGTTCATCGGGCGAATACGCGGTTTGATGCGCTCAACCAGCAAATTAAGGATAGCCTGCAATGAAACAACTGATGGTATTTATTTTACTCAGCATACTGACGTCAGGTGTTTGGGCGGCAGATGTTATCGCGGGTAATTCGGCTGGCGCGACCTTGAATATTTCTGCCGTAGTGATGTTTTTGTTATTTGTTGGCGCGACACTGGGCGTTACCTACTGGGCGGCGCAGCGGACCCGATCGGCAGCTGATTATTATGCGGCAGGCGGCGGTATTACCGGCTTTCAGAACGGGCTGGCGATAGCCGGTGATTACATGTCAGCAGCATCATTTCTGGGGATTTCCGGCTTGGTGTTTATGTCCGGTTATGACGGACTGATTTACTCAATCGGTTTTTTAATTGGCTGGCCATTGATCCTGTTTCTGATTGCAGAGCGACTGCGAAATCTGGGTCGTTACACCTTTGCGGATGTTGCCTCTTACCGATTGGGGCAACTGCCGATACGTACCTTGTCTGCATTTGGTGCATTGGCCGTGGTGGCTTTATATCTGATTGCACAAATGGTCGGTGCCGGTAAATTAATCCAGATTTTGTTTGGCCTTCCTTATGAATTGGCGGTGGTGCTGGTGGGCGTATTGATGGTGCTGTATGTCACGTTTGGCGGCATGCTGGCGACCACTTGGGTACAGATCATTAAAGCGGTATTGTTGTTATCAGGTGCGACATTTATTGCTTTTATGGTGCTGAAAAATGTCGGTTTTGATATTACTGAATTATTCACGCAAGCGATTGAGGTACACCCTAAAGGCAGTGAAATCATGGCACCTGGCGGGTTGGTGTCAGATCCGGTCTCTGCGATCTCACTGGGCGTGGCACTGATTTTCGGCACTGCCGGACTGCCACATATCCTGATGCGCTTCTTTACGGTGGCGGATGCCAAACAGGCACGGCGCAGCGTATTTTTTGCCACCGGCTTTATCGGCTATTTTTATATCCTTACCTTCATGATCGGTTTTGGCGCGATTGTGCTGGTATCCACTAATCCGGCGTTTCTCAATGCCGAAGGTTTACTGCTCGGCGGCAATAATATGGCAGCGGTACATTTATCGGCGGCCGTCGGCGGTGATTTATTTTTAGGCTTTATCTCGGCAGTGGCATTTGCGACGATTCTGGCGGTGGTGGCCGGCTTAACGCTGGCGGGTGCTTCAGCCATTTCGCATGATTTGTATGCCAGCGTCATTAAAAAAGGTGAGGTCAGCGGCGCTGCTGAAATGCGCGTTTCCAGAATCGCTACCGTGGCGCTCGGTGTGGTGGCAATTTTATTGGGCATTTTGTTTGAAAAACAAAATATCGCCTTTATGGTGGGGCTGGCATTTGCCATCGCAGCCAGTGCCAATTTCCCGATTTTGCTGTTATCGATGTACTGGAAAAACCTGACCACCCGCGGTGCCTTTATCGGTGGTTTCAGCGGCTTAATGACGGCGATTATTCTGGTGATCCTCGGGCCGATCGTCTGGGTCGATATTTTCGGTTTTGCCGAAGCCGTTTTCCCTTACAAATACCCGGCACTATTTTCAGTGACAGTGGCGTTTATCGGGATATGGTTTTTTTCGGTCACCGATCGCAGCCCACAGGCAAAACAGGCCCGGGATTTATTCGAACATCAGTATATTCGTTCACAAACGGGTATTGGTGCCCATGGGGCAAGTGAGCATTAATGCAAATGCACTCCCCCAAAAAGGGCTTGTTACTGGTTGCCCATGGCAGCCGGCGAACGGCATCTAATCTTGAAGTTGCACAGCTTGCCGAACAATTACAGGCCAGTTTGCAAGCGGATTTTATGCTGGTTAAACCGGCTTTTTTGGAATTGGCCGAGCCTTCCATTCCTGAGGGTGTGGCTGGCTGCGTAGCCGCTGGTGCGAGGAGTGTGGTGGTGCTGCCTTATTTTTTAAACAGCGGTCGTCATGTGGCTGAGGATATTCCGGCCGAGATTGAAAAAGCCCGGCAGCCCGTTAATAAATCGCTGCGGTAACAATATATTTGTAAAAATTGTGAGACGCATCTCAAAACACACAAACAATACTTGCAGCTTTACCATTAAAGGCCGATATATAAATTGAAGCCACAGCTTCTTAAAGTTTCTCTCTGTTACTTTTTAGTCAGGTCAGCGGCCTGACTTCTTTTTTATCTAAATTGTCATACTGACCAACACCAAAGCACTCGGTGACTGGGTATTGGTTACGTTGTGCAAATATCTCCCCTCGGTTAACAACGCGCCTTATTGTCGATTCATCATCATTTTCTCTTGCTCAATAAGCTGGCCCCATGTGGTAGGCATGTTGTTTTTGGGCTGTGGTTTCATGGCACGTTGCTGCATTGCGTCACCGGTAACAGCTGGGAAGTTTTTCTGCATTTTTGCTTGTTCAATTTCTACAATATCTGCATAGGAAGCCGGTGGATGGTTAGCAGACATCGGCTTTTGCCGTTGTGTAGCTGATGCTGCTGGTGATTGTTGGGGGTGGTTCTTTTGCATCTGTTGTTTTGACGATGTGACAAACTCCGACAACGTTGCAGGATGTGCTGCAAAGCTTGCTCCAGGCAAAGCAAAAGTCGATAACAAAACTGCTGTAAGTGCGTTTTTGGTAAATTTCATTATGACGTCCCCGAAATTGGAAGCATTAAATGTTCGTGTCTGCTCGAACTTTGTAAGCGAGTAATTTGTGCAATTAATTTACTCTTCACAACGTGTGACAAGCAATAACCTTTAAAGATGCTTAAGTTAGGAAACAATATCGGTCGCTTATACAGAGCCTTCGAAAAATTGCTGATCCAGTTGCCGTTAAATCATGCCTGTTATAATGCCAGCCGGTTTGCCCTCGTAGCTCAGCTGGATAGAGCGTTCCCGGGTATAGCAGCTAGAGGTCATTCTCAAGCGTCCAGTCTTTTAGCTCCTCCAGGATAGTTAATGCGCTAAGTCCTCTAGGAGCAATATCGTATCGAACAGCCACCGGTTTGATTGAGATCACTTCTCTTGTAATCAGCTTATTCTCTTCCATGGACTTCAACCTCTCAGCAAGGACTTTTTTGCTGGCGCCGGCAAGTTGTCTGGCAATTTCATTAAATCGCATGGGATGGTCTTTCAGATGCCATAAGATCGAGCCTGTCCATTTGTTGCCGATGATCCTCATGCCCCGTTCAACCGGGCAAGGTTTGTAACAAGTCTGAGCGTTTTCTTTCATGATTACTTCTAGGTTACCAAATGTTAACTGGTTGACTATTGTAACCTATATGGTAGCTTGTGAGT
>CAMPHB010000229.1 GCA_946885755.1 uncultured Methylophaga sp.
CCCGCTCCCAGTTATTTTCATCGGCAAGGCGAATTTGTGCCGTGACTTTGGTTTCACCAGTCAACGCCGCTTCTCCGCCCGCCACCCGGGCAAATTGCAGGTATTCCGCTTCGGAAACATCAAAAACAAAATGCAGTGGATCAGTTTTAACAATTGTTGTCAGCGGCATGGCGCTGCTATCGGTGGTGACCAGATTACCAATATCAATATTACGACTGGAAATACGACCGGATACCGGCGCGCTAATTTTGCTGTATTGCAGATCTAAAGCCGCTGTCTGCACCGCCGCTCGGGCAGCCGCAACGTTGGCACTGGCTTCCTGAAAACGGGCACGGCGGCTGTCCACTTCTTCGGCAGATATGGCTTTCTGGGTCAGCAAACGCTCACCGCGATTGACTTCCAGTTCGGTCAGTTTCAACTGACTTTGTACTCGTGACAATTCAGCTTCGGCGCGTGCCAGCGCTGCTTTAAATGGCCGCGGATCGATTTCAAACAATAAATCGCCCTTATTAACACGCTGACCATCATCAAAATGCACAGCATCCAGATAACCGGTTACCCGCGCCCGGATCGCGACTTCTTCCACCGCTTCAAACCGGCCGGTAAACTCCTGCCATTCAATGATTTCCCGCTGCTCAGGCGTCATGACTTTTACCAGAGGCCGCTGCTCCTGTTCCTCTGCCAGTAATGGCGTTACCAGCAAAACCTGACTCAATATCAACCCGAAAAAAAGTGATTTACGAACGGCGCTCAGCATAAAGATTCCCTATATGGTGAATGTAGTTTTGCGGAAATTCCTTTCCAGAAAGATAAAACCTTAACGACAAATTATCTTTCTAGCAAGTTAATTTTTTTGTCATAATGTTTGCATCAAAGAGGATATGACGTGACCGAGAAAGCCAACCCGATTGAAAGCATTATCGTCAAGATGCAGAGCACTTTACCGGACCAGCATCTGCCCGCCGCCGCCACCGGGAAACGGCTTTACTGCGAACGTGAACAACTGTTTGTCAAAAGCCGCAATGTTATGGAAAAAAATGCCCTGAGCGCTGGCGAATATGATGCGCTTGCTTCATTGAGGGTACAAGGTCCGCCATTTGAATTGACGCCATCAGATATCTGTCAGAGCAATATGCTGAGCTCCGGTGGTCTGACCAAAGTACTCAACAATCTGGAAAAACGGGCGTTGATTTCCCGCCATACCTGCAATGAAGATCAACGCAGCCGCAAAGTACGGCTGACGCCGTCAGGACAAAAGCTGATTGAAGCTGCGCTGGAAGAAGTGTTTGGTGAATACGAAGCGATGCTGTCCAGCAACCTGAGTGCTGCAGAAAGACGGCAGCTGGATAAGTTGTTGCAAAAACTAAATCGCTGAAACGAGGTAAAACGAGAGAAAGTGCCCCACAGTGCCGATGCGAACGGGGTTCTTGAACCTGGTGGTCCAAGAGTGAAACCGCATGAGGATGGCAAACTTCCCGTCTGAGCGGGCCTGTTTTTCAACCTCGGAATATTGGTTTCGGTAAGCAATTGCTTATCGGCTCAAGACAACACATGTCGCTGTCGAACACCGCAGGGTTAAATACATGATACGCGGTTAGTGTGAATTTGTGGTGAGGATTTTTTACAATTCGAGCTGACTGTCTTCGCTAATAAAAGCTGCGACTCGCTCTGTCAGCTGATGAATTTTTTCGTTCATTTTGCTCACATCCTGTGATTCATCCTGTTGCAGGATCAGCAAATCATGCGCAATGTTCAGCGCCGCCATCACGGCAATCCGGTCATGGCCGACGATCTTGCCGCTGGCACGGATTTTTTCCATGCTGTTGTGTACCATGCGCGCTGACGCTACCAGCGCTTCTTTTTCATCTTCAGGACAGGCAACCTGATATTCCTTACCAAGAATATTGACATGCACTGGTGTGCTCATAATTCTTCGTCCAGTTGTTTCAGGCGGGTCACCATCTTCTCGATACGGCCACGGGCAATATCTGTTTTTTCAATCAATTGCGCCCGCTCACTGAGCCAGGCAGCCTGTTGGGAGCGCAATAGCAAGTTTTCTTCACGTAGCCTGCGACCGGCACGCAACAGCTGATCCACTTGTTGCTCCAATTGTTGAATCGGGGTTTTATCCATTAATATGCATCTTGGCTGTGCGAGAATAATGCCTAACTATAGACGTGCGCTGTTGACCCGGTCAATAAGTGCATCAGAACATTTTTAAATTCAGGCCGTATCTTTATGTCTCAATTATATTTTCCGTCGCTGTCACCCGAAAACATGACCAGTGACGGCCCCACCACCGTTGCCGAACTGCAAGGTGCATTATGTGGCCTGTTATGCCTGAATACTCAGGCGAATCGCAATAACTGGTACAACACCCTGTTTGAGGATTATCGGCCGGGTCCCGATGAGCAGCAAAATCTGATTGGCCTGTTTGATGAAACCATTCAGGCATTGAACAGCCTGGATTTTGACTTGCAACTGGAATTACCTGATGACGATGCGCCGCTGGGTTCGCGCATTGCCGCGATGGCTGACTGGTGTCAGGGATTGATTTTTGGCCTTGGCGCATCGGGACTGACCGACGAAACCAGCCTGTCCAAAGATTGTCAGGAATATATCACCGATGTCATTCAAATCAGCCAGATTGATGATATCGAACTGGATGCTGCCGATCAGGATGAATCAAATTTTGCTGAACTGGTCGAATACCTTCGAATGGGGTTGTTTTTACTGTACGGTGAACTGCAACCTCCTGAAAACAACGACAACTCAACTGAACACTAATGACCAAACAAGAATTTGCCCGCCGGCGCCGGCATTTGATGGATATGATGGGCGCAGACAGTATTGCTGTGCTGCCCAATGCTCTGGAACTGGTTCGTAACCGTGATGTGCATTTCCCCTATCGCAGCGACAGTCACTTTCATTACCTGACCGGTTTTGATGAACCGGAATCGGTGATGGTGCTGGTGCCCGGCCGTGAACACGGCGAGTTTTTACTGTTTTGCCGCGAGCGGGATCTGCAAAAAGAAATCTGGGACGGTTACCGTGCTGGCCTCGAAGGTGCAATTACTGAATATAGCGCTGATGATGCTTATCCCATCAGCGATCTGGATGAAATTCTGCCCGGTCTTATGGAAGACAAAGAAAAAGTGTATTACACCATGGGCACACAAGCCGCTTTTGATCAGCGTATGGTCAACTGGCTGAATCATCTGCGCCAGGCCTCACGCAGCGGCAAACATTCACCGACCGAAATTATCGAACTGGAACACAGCCTGAGCGAACTGCGTTTATTTAAAAGTAGCCAAGAAATCAAAGCCATGAAACATGCTGCCAAAGCCTCGGTGGCCGCCCATATCCGCGCCATGCAATTTACTGC
>CAMPHB010000230.1 GCA_946885755.1 uncultured Methylophaga sp.
GAAGACTGAAAATCGATTTTTTGGATATCCGGCCAGCTGCGCAGTTGTTCGGCCAGCTGTTCGCCACGACCATCTTTGACATCGGCTTTTAAAAACAGCGAAATACGGCTGGCCTGCTGCCATTCACCGCTCAGCTGCTCAACATTCTTGTGCAGCACATACAAACCTGCCGGCAGCGCCAGTGCGATACCGATTACCAAAATGGTCATCAGTGTCGCCAATGGCTGACGCCATAATTCCCCCAGACTTGCCAACGCCACCTGCGCGTGGCGCAGCAAATAATTATCAACGTTAAATAAAGCCATCAGTCAGTTGCCAGCCGGCCGTTTTTGAGGGTAATGCGCCGATAGGGCAGTCGGCCGATGAGTTCTTGATCATGGCTGGCAATAAATACGGTCACACCAACCTGATTGAACTGTTCAAACAAAGCCATGATTTCCTCGGATAACAGCGGATCCAAATTACCGGTCGGTTCATCAGCCAGTAAAATAGGTGGCCGGTTGACCACTGCGCGGGCAATGCCCACCCGTTGTTGTTCGCCGCCTGACAAGGCAATCGGCTGACTGCGTTCTTTACCCAGCAGGCCAACCTTATCGAGTGCGGCACGCACCCGGCGGCCGATTTCACGATGATTTTCACCGGCAATAATCAGCGGCAAAGCTACATTATCGAACACCGTGCGATCATGCAGCAGATTGTGATCCTGAAACACCAGACCGATTTTGCGACGGTAATAGGGCACTTTCCATTTCGGCAGCCGGCCGAGATTCTGATTATTAACAATGACCTGACCATGAGAGCTGCGCTCAATCAGTGCGATAAGTTTCAGCAGCGTGCTTTTGCCGGCGCCAGAATGACCGGTCAGAAAGGCCATTTCACCTTTTTGCAGATGAAAACTGAGCCCCGACAATGCTTCCTGCTGTCCGGCGTAGCGTTTGTAAACTTCATTAAACTGGATCATGCAGTGTCTTCACGTCCGAGCAGAGCATCGACAAAATCTTCGGCCTCAAAACTGCGTAAATCATCAATCTTTTCACCAACGCCAATATAGCGAATTGGCAGCCCAGTTTTTTTGGCAATGGCGAAGATAATACCGCCTTTGGCCGTACCATCAAGTTTGGTTAAGGTAATGCCGCTGAGACCGACCGCGTCATTAAATTGCTGCGCCTGCGACAAGGCGTTCTGACCCGTGCCGGCATCAACCACCAACATCGTTTCATGCGGCGCGTTAGGATCCAGTTTTGCCATCACCCGCTTCACCTTTTTCAGTTCTTCCATCAGATTCGACTGCGTGTGCAAACGGCCGGCGGTATCGGCAATTAAAATATCGATATTGCGCGACTTGGCAGCTTGCAGTGCATCAAATATCACTGATGCCGAATCGGCGCCATGTTGCTGGGCAATCACCGGAATGGCATTACGTTCGCCCCATACCTGCAATTGTTCAACCGCTGCAGCCCGAAAGGTATCGCCGGCTGCCAGCATTACCGAATGACCCTGCGCCTGAAATTGTTTGGCCAGTTTGCCGATGGTGGTAGTTTTACCGACACCATTAATGCCGACCATCAGAATAACAAATGGCGCTGACTGGGCGTTGATGGTTAAAGGCTGTTGCACCGGTTTGAGTAAATCCACCATATCGTCACGCATGGCGGTAAACAGTGCCTCGGGATCGGCCAGTTGTTTGCGGGCAATACGCTGGGTCAGATCGTTAATAATAGACTGCGTTGCCTCGATGCCCAGATCGGCACTGAGCAGTTGGGTTTCCAGTTCTTCAAGCAGTTCGTCATCAATGGCTTTTTTGCCAAGCATTAAATCGGCAAAACCATCGGTCAAACGCTGGCTGGAACGACTCAAGCCTTGCTTTAAGCGTTTGAACAGACTCTGTTTTTCTGGTTGTGGAGAGTCGGCCGGAACGCTTTCGATCGGCTTTTCAGTGATTTGGGATTCATCGGCAGGGCTTGTGGCAGCTGGTTCAGCGGTTTTTTTCTTAAGGAAACTAAACATCGTCGCTTTTTGTCATTTCAGTTCGATTTTAAATCTTATCACGTCATTAAAAATGAGATGCAGATGCTGAGTCTAAAAAAATGCTTATTAATATGTTTATGGTTGCCGGCGCTGGCCGTCGCGGAAGTCAGTGAATATCAGCTGGATAATGGCCTGAAGCTATTGGTCAAACCCGACAACCGGGCACCGGTGGTGGTGTCACAAGTCTGGTACAAAGTCGGTTCGAGCTATGAATACAATGGCATAACCGGCATCTCACACATCCTTGAACATATGATGTTCAAAGAAACTGAAAATCTTGAATCTGGTGAGTTTTCGGAAATTATTGCTGAAAATGGCGGTAGCCAAAACGCATTTACCGGCCGTGATTACACTGCTTATTTCCAAACGCTGGAAAAAGACCGGCTGGAAGTCAGCTTTCGTCTTGAAGCGGAGCGGATGCGCAATCTGATCATCGACGAAACCGAGCTTTTTAAAGAGCGTGATGTGGTTTCTGAAGAGCGCCGGCTGCGCACTGAAGACAATCCGCAGGCGTTATTACGTGAAGCATTTAATGCCACAGCATTTATGAACAGCCCCTACCATCACCCGGTGATTGGCTGGATGAGTGATATCAATCATTATCAGAAAGCCGATCTGGTTGACTGGTATCAGAAATGGTATGCGCCCAATAACGCCGTGGTGGTAGTGGTGGGGGATGTCGAACCCGATGCCGTTTTTCAACTGGCAAAAAAGTATTTCGGTCCGTTAAAAGCTGAGCAAACTGCGACGGTTAAACCACAGGTTGAAGTGGAACAGCGCGGTGAGCGTTACATTAAGTTAAAAGCCCCGGCGCAGTTGCCGTATCTGATGATGGGCTGGAAAGTACCGGTAATCACTACCGCCGAAATTGAATGGGAACCCTACGCGCTGGATGTGCTCGCCGGTATTCTCAGTGGTACCAGCAGCAGTCGTTTTTCAAAAGAACTGGTCCGTGAGCAACAGGTCGCGGCAGGTGTCAGCGCCTATAACAATAATTTTTCCCGGCTTGACGATATGTTCATCATTGGCGGTACACCCGCGCAGGGAAAATCAGTTGATGCTCTGCAAACAGCAATTCAGCAACAACTGGATACTTTAAAAATGACGCCGGTCAGTGAGGCGGAATTACAGCGTGTTAAAACCCAGGTAGTCGCCTCGGAAGTCTACGAACTGGACAGTGTCTTTTATCAGGCCATGCAGCTCGGCATGCTCGAAACCATTGGTCTTGATTGGCAACTCAGCGAGCAATATGTCGACAAAATCAAGGCGGTTACCGCCGAACAAGTGCAGCAAGTGGCACAAAAATATTTTATTGATGAGCGGTTGACAGTGGGCGAACTGGAGCCCG
>CAMPHB010000231.1 GCA_946885755.1 uncultured Methylophaga sp.
CGATGGAAGAAGGTTTACGTTTTGCTATTCGTGAAGGCGGCCGCACTGTTGGTGCTGGTGTCGTTAGTAAAATCACGGTTTAGTATCGTTTAAAATGGCTAAGCGCAGGGGCGCTTAGCCATTGTGAGGGCAAGTGTTAGGCCAGTAGCTCAATTGGCAGAGCGACGGTCTCCAAAACCGTAGGTTGGGGGTTCGATTCCCTCCTGGCCTGCCATCATGTTTTCACTCATTGGATATATAACGAAAAACAATGGCAGATAAACTCAAAATGATAGTCGCAGTCGCCTTAGTGGTGGCTGCGATTGCTTTGTTTTATACCTACTCAGAGTATTCAACATTGTATCGTGTGCTCGGCCTTTTAGGTGCGGGCATTGTTGCGTTATTAATCGCGTCACGGACAACGGCTGGTGCTTCGGCACTGTCGTATATCGGTGATACACAAGTTGAAGTGCGTAAAGTTGTCTGGCCAACCCGTCAGGAAACTTTGCAAACCACGCTGGTAGTAATTGTCATGGTTATCGTGGTGGCGATTATGCTGTGGGCATTTGATTCGCTGCTCGGTTGGGCGGTTCGCACACTGACTTTCTAAAGCAGGATAAATAATGAGCAAGCGTTGGTATGTAATACAAGCTTATTCCGGCTATGAAGCGCAGGTGAAACGTTCACTGGAAGAGCGTATTGCCCGGTTTGGCCTTGAGGATAAGTTTGGCGAAATCCTGGTCCCGACTGAAGAAGTTGTGGAAATGAAGGAAGGTCAAAAACGTAAAAGTGAGCGTAAGTTCTTTCCGGGCTATGTGTTGGTCAATATGGAAATGGACGATGAAACCTGGCATGTGGTCAATGATCTGCCACGGGTTTTACGTTTTATCGGTGGTACTGGCGACCGGCCGGCACCGATTTCAGAAAAAGAGGCCGATCAGATCCTGCAGCGTGTGCAGGAAGGCGTGGAAAGTCCACGGCCGAAAGTATTGTTTGAACCGGGTGAAGTGGTCCGTGTGACCGATGGCCCGTTCAATGACTTCACCGGCGTTGTCGAAGAAGTCAACTACGAAAAAAGTCGTCTGCGGGTTGAAGTGGTTATTTTTGGCCGTTCAACACCAGTCGAACTTGAGTTCAGCCAGGTTGCCAAAGGTTAAGCTGGCTGAGATTTAAACCGGGGAGCCGCAAGGCGTTTGCACCCGTTAAGGAGTAAATAATGGCTAAGAAAATTCAAGCCTATATCAAGCTGCAAGTTGCAGCTGGTCAGGCGAATCCGAGTCCACCAGTTGGTCCAGCATTGGGTCAGCATGGTGTGAACATCATGGAATTTTGTAAAGCGTTTAACGCACAAACACAAAGCCTGGAGCCGGGTCTGCCGACACCAGTTGTGATTACTGTTTATAACGATAAAAGCTTTACCTTCATTACCAAAACCCCGCCAGCCGCTATCCTGCTGAAAAAAGCAGCGGGTCTGAAAAGTGGTAGTGCTCGTCCGAATACCGACAAAGTTGGTACCGTTACCCGCGCGCAGTTGGAAGAAATTGCCAACACCAAGATGCCGGATCTGTCTGCAGCCGATTTGGATGCCGCAGTCCGCACTATCGCAGGTACCGCACGTAGTATGGGTCTGAACACTGAGGGAGTTGAATAATGGCTGCTCTGGGTAAAAGAAGCCGTGCTATCCGTGAAAAACTGACAGCCGGTAAAGTTTTTGAATTGACTGAAGCATTGGATTTTCTGAAAGAAAACGCCTCTGCCAAGTTTGTTGAGTCAATTGATGTCGCGATTAACCTGGGTGTTGATCCGCGTAAATCGGATCAGGTTGTGCGTAGCTCTACGGTTATGCCTAACGGTACTGGTAAAACGGTCCGGGTTGCAGTATTTGCGCAAGGCGCCAATGCCGATGCCGCCAAAGAAGCCGGTGCAGATATCGTTGGTTTTGAAGATCTGGCTGAAGACATCAAAAAAGGCAACATGGATTTTGACGTGGTTATCGCCTCGCCAGATGCCATGCGTATTGTTGGTACCTTAGGTCAGGTGCTGGGTCCGCGTGGTCTGATGCCAAACCCGAAAGTGGGTACGGTCACACCAAACGTTGCTGAAGCGGTTAAAAACGCTAAAGCCGGTCAGGTACGTTACCGTACAGATAAAGCCGGTATCATTCATTGCCCTATCGGTAATGCCAAGTTTGATACCGAAGCATTGCGTCAGAATCTGATGGCATTGCTGGATGATTTGAACAAGTTAAAACCGAGTTCAGCCAAAGGCGTTTATATCAAGAAAATCAGTCTGTCGAGCACCATGGGTGCCGGCGTGACCGTTGATAAAGCGTTTCTGGCTTAAACCGGAAAAGAATTGGACCGCCTGATCACACTCGTGTGGTCAGGTCGTCTAAGACCGCAGGCATGCAAATTTAATTGATCTTTGGATCAGCCTGCGCAGACGGGTTCAGCTGCAGAGTTCTGAGGTTGAATGCCGTAACAGGTGGGGGTGGCAACATCTCCGTGTTAGCAACTATTCGCTGTCGCAGTTTGGCAGTGAACCTAAGGAGGTCTTAGGTGGCTTTAAATCTCGAAGGAAAAAAGGCCGTCGTTGCTGAGGTCGCTGAAGTCGCATCAAGCGCGTTTTCTGCTGTTGCAGCAGAATACCATGGCTTGAGCGTGTCAGAAATGACCGCCCTGCGTGTTGAAGCGCGTAAACAAAATGTTTATTTGCGCGTTGTTCGTAACACGTTGGCACGCCGTGCAGTAGAAGGTACCGATTTTGCCTGTATGCAAGAAGGCATGACTGGTCCTTTGGTATTTGGTTTTTCGATGGAAGATCCAGGTGCTGTGGCGCGTGTGATGGGTGACTTTGCAAAAGATCACAAACAACTCGACGTTAAAATGGTGTCATTGGGTGGCAAGTTATTGCCAGCTTCTGATCTTGAGCGTCTGGCGAAAATGCCGACTAAAGATCAGGCTATCAGCATGCTGATGGGCACGATGAAAGCGCCAATCGAGAAATTTGTCCGTACTTTGCAAGCGCCGACCAGCAAGATGGTACGTACGTTCGCGGCCGTCCGCGACGCAAAACAAGCTGCTTAATCCATTACGGAAAAAGCAATTTTTTAATTCTGCAAGTTTGAATAAATAGGTAATTAAAATGGCTGTATCTAAAGACGATATCTTGGAAGCAATTTCCAACATGACCGTTGTTGAGATCGTTGATCTGATCGAAGCAATGGAAGAAAAATTTGGCGTAACTGCTGCTGCTCCAGTTGCTGCTGCTGCCGCTGCTGCACCTGCTGCTGCCGCTGCTGAAGAGCAAACTGAATTCAACGTTGTAATGTCTAGCTTTGGCGAAAACAAAGTAGGCGTTATCAAAGT
>CAMPHB010000232.1 GCA_946885755.1 uncultured Methylophaga sp.
CAGGATAAACGCGAAATACATCAGCAGAATCAGCGCTGATAACCCCCAGGCCCAACGGGCACGAGTTCTGGTTAAAGCGGCAAAACGGGGATCGCGTTTAACTTGTTCATAAAGATCAGCGCTCATATCATTCTCCAATCGGTGGCATGGCTGGCTGGATTTTTTAGCAAACAGGGCCGAGTATAACAGCTGACAAAACGTGTTAATCGTGCAGGACTTTACAAAAAAGTGTGAACCACTTCGCATAATGACAAAAACTGTTTATGATGAAATCACCTTAACTAAATCCGGACCCAGGGAACCGCGTCCGTGGAGTATGTTTGGCTTGTTGCGGGAGGCGACCTGAAAAACGTCACAGTAACGAGGACATCTGACCAGATGACCGAGCAAAATAAAAACAGTGTGCTGGCACCTTATGAAATGGCTCGCAAGCTGAGTATTCTCAAAAAAGCCAAACAGGTTTTGATCATCGACGATCAATCTACCGGCCGGACTATTCTTGAAAAAGTGATCCAGCAAATCGGCGACAATATTCATGTCACGTCCATGAGTAATCCGACCACCGCACTGGAATGGCTGGATTTACATGGCGTGGATTTGATTGTCACCGATTACCGGATGCCGGAAATTAATGGCATCGAGTTTATTCGCTTAGTACGACAAAAAACACACTGCCTGAATGTGCCGATTGTCATGATTACCGTGGTCAGCGAAAAAGCCGTGCGTTATGAAGCGCTGGAAGCCGGTGCCACCGCGTTTCTGATGCGGCCGATTGATCAGATTGAATGCCGCACCAGTTGCCGTAATCTGCTGCAAATGCATGAACAGCATTTGATCATCGAAGATCGCGCCAATTGGCTGGAGCGGCAGGTTGAACTGGCTACTGATCAAATTGTGCAGCGTGAAAAAGAAACCATTATCCGTCTGGCCAAAGCCGGCGAATACCGTGATGAAGGCACGGGTAACCATGTTATTCGAATGGCTAAATATGCGCGGCAAATCGCCGAAGCACTGGGCAAGTTTGACGAACAGGAATGTGAAGATCTGGAATATGCCGCACCCATGCACGATATCGGTAAGATCGGTATTCCGGATGGCATTTTGCTGAAACCAGACCGGCTCAATCCCCATGAATGGGAAATCATGAAAACACACACATTGATTGGTCATGAAATCCTCTCCGGCAGCCAATCCAAATACATGCAAATCGGCGCAATTATTGCGCTTAATCACCATGAACGGTTTGATGGCAAGGGCTATCCAAACGGCCTGAAAGGCACTGAAATTCCTTTGATAGCACGGCTGGTTTCAGTTGCCGATATTTATGACGCGCTGGTTTCTGAACGTCCCTATAAAAAAGCCTGGTCTGAAACCGAAGCGCTCAGCTATATCGAAGCACAGGCCGGTACCCAGCTTGACCCTGATTGCGTACAGGCATTTTTTGATCGTTATCAGGCGATTCGTGATATTCAGGCGGCCTATGCGGATGAGTAACTGACTTGATGCAGCAGGCAGATAACGCAAGCGGCTGGCTGGGCTGGCTCAAATCACGACTGGCACAAACCGGCGATACCGAGCCGGAACAGGCGATTAAAATTCGTCTGTCGATTGGCTTAGGCATTATTGTTTACTTTTGTCTGCCATGGCGTGATGAACAGACTTTTCTTGAAAACCTGCTGTCTCTGCCCAGTCTGACAACGCTGCTCTACTATTGTCTGGCGCTTGGTATTGCCATCGCCATCATCATCAAGCCCAAACCTTCACCCATCCGCCGCATATTCGGCACACTTATCGATTTGTCAGCACTGTCTGTACTGATGTACTTCGCTGGCGAAGAAAGTGTGTTTTTGTTTGTGATGTATTTGTGGGTCATTTTGGGCAATGGCTTTCGCTATGGTGTCCAATACCTATACATTGCACTGGCTATCGGCATCTTGGGTTTTACTGTGGCAGTGCTTGGCGGTGAGTATTGGCAACACCCGCAGCATGAACCATTTGGCTTTAGTCTGCTTTTCTTACTGGTATTGATTCCCCTTTATTCGGCATTTCTGATCACCAAACTTCATGCTGCCATCGCCACGGCCAAACAAGCGAATGAAGCTAAAAGCCGCTTTCTGGCCAATATGTCCCATGAGTTACGGACACCATTGAATGGTGTCATCGGTGTTGCCGATCTGCTCAGTGAAACCCAGCTTAATCATCGACAACGTGACTTTGTCAGCATCATGCGGGCATCGGCGCATACTTTGCTGGGCTTAATTGAAAACGTTCTGGATATCGCCAAAATTGAAGCCGGCAAAATTCTGATTCGTAACGAACATTTTGACTTACACCGACTGGTGCATGGTGTTATTGCGATGCAAATTCCCATGGGTGAAGCCAAAGGCCTGCGGGTAAGTTGCTATATCGATCCCACGTTGCCATACAGCCTGGAAGGTGATCCCCAACACCTTCGCCAGGTGCTGATAAACCTTGTGGGCAACGGGATCAAGTTTACCGATAGTGGCGGTGTTAAACTTCTGGTGGTGCCGGCCGTTAAACAATCAGGAAAAACATTATCAATACGTTTTGAAATTACTGATACCGGCATCGGCATCCCTGAAGAAGCACAAACAACCATTTTTAACGATTTCACCCAGGTTGCCAGTTCAGGACAACGTAACGTCGGTGGCACCGGGCTGGGCACCACCATTGCCAAAGAACTGGTCGAATTGATGGACGGGCATATCGGTTTTGACAGTAAGCTCGGTGACGGCACCACTTTTTGGTTTGAACTGCCATTCAAACCGTTGAACACAGATAATACGCAACTGGCGGAAACCCCTATGCTTATCCTCAGCAGCCAAGCAATTCAACAACAACTCACGCCAACATTGAATGGCTGGCAAATCCAGTATCAATATGTCGATAGCACCGCCAAAGCTTTTGCTGAATTAATGCGTCTCAGTGACAGTGATTCAGCTTATGACAGCCTGATCATTGATCAGGCCTGCATGCAGGATATTAACCCGCAGCAGTTTGCCAGCATGATTCATGCAGAGCCACTACTCGCCCATTTATCACTGATTCTGGTAAATCCGACCCAGCAAAGCCGTCAGGATCCAAGACTGCGCGAACATTTCGTCAGTATCGTGCACGACATCAATGCCAAACCGCAGTTATTTAATGCTATTCATGCTGCGCAGAGCAGCCATTATGTGCAAGATGAAAAAGTCACTTCTCTGGCACAACATTATGCCGCCCAATCACATGCCCGACCGCTCAAGATCCTTATCGCCGAAGACAACAAGGTCAACCAGCAAATTCTCGCCGGCATTCTGGAACATGCAGGTCATCAGA
>CAMPHB010000233.1 GCA_946885755.1 uncultured Methylophaga sp.
GTGCAATGCCAGGCCGGTTTTTAACTGCAGACTGGTCAATAATTCTTGGGTAATCTGATAACCAATCAACGTGTAAGCAATGGTAGCCGGCGCCTTGACCGGTACGATAAAACAGCGGAACAACTTATCACCGAATAACACAAACCGGCCTTCACCAAACGCTAAGCTGCCATCAATCCAGGTTTGTAAATCCTGCATTTCAGGCTGGCGCGGCTGGTTGCTGGCGATAAACCGCCCTTGTCGATCGGTTATCAGCAGCAGATCGGCCTGCATCCGCTGACTATGGTTATGCAGCATGCTGCTGATAGTCGGTGCATCTCCACTGGCCACCGCCTGACGAAAACCAAAATCTTTGGTAATAACCTCAGCAGAACTGAGTAGATTCGCCTCACGGCTTTGCAGATATTGTTGTAAAAAATGGCCCGCAGTCGCCACCTGAGACTGCAAATGCTGCTGGTGATAGTTGCGGATAAACCACCAATTACTCAATTGCAACACAATGACTGTCAGCAGGATCAATGCTACACAGATCAGCATTATGCGGTTTTTTATCCGGTTCATTCAGAGACCATCATTTAGAGCGGTAAAGACTATTCCTTAATTAACTCTTTATCCGCGTCTGGCCTCGGGCTGTCAAGCAGATCTGTATGGTTTCAGGCATTTTATTGCCTGCAACTTGTTGGGCAGCAATCAAACTCAGGGCAATGCCCAGACTTTGAGTGTCTGACCGGCTGGAAAACCAAATAATTTATTACCACCCGCAGCAACCGCAACATATTGTTTGCCATCAATCTGATAGGTGATGGGGGGGGCATTAACGCCGGCTTGCGTCGGGGCTGACCAGACTTTTTCGCCACTGTCAGCGTCAAAAGCCATCAGTTCACCTTTGCCCTCTCCGGTAAATACCAGCCCGCCCGCCGTGCTGAGTACACCACCGATTAGTGGGTTATCTGTTTGGTGTTGCCAGACAATTTTACCGGTATCAATATTAATCGCTGTCAGCAAACCGTAACTCTCTGACTGATCCACCGGCGACATTGACGAATAGCGTAGTGCCGGCTTTTCAGCCGTTGCTTCACGGTTATGCAGTTTGTATTCAACCGGCCAGTGCACAGCGGCAATATAGACCTGACGCTTTTTAACATCCAGCGCCACCGGTGACCAATTGGCGCCACCCAGTACGCCCGGATAAATCACATTGCCGGTCTCGGTTGGTAGCGTAAACATATTATGCTGCGGCACAAACGCTTCGCTTTTATAGAGAAACTTACCGTTACGCCGATCATGCACATAAAACCAGCCAGTTTTACCGGCCTGACCGATAACCGGCACCGGTTCACCATTGACACTGATTTCAAATAACACTGGCGGACTGGCAACGTCATAGCCCCAGCTATCATGCGGGACTTGCTGATAATGCCAGCGATAGGCGCCGGTTGCCGCATCGACCGCCACCAGTGAACTGGTATATAAGTTATCGCCGGGCCGCGACGAGCCTTCCATTTGTGGTGAGGGATTACCGGTGCCGAAATGCAAAATACCGGTATTTAAATCAATGACCGGTGTACTCCAGGCAGAGCCACCGCCATAACGCCAGGCATTTTTATGCTGATCAAGTGCGGCTTTTTCTGCCGCAATATCACGGGGTAATTGCACACCATCGGCAGTGACTTTGGTGAAGTCGCCCTCCCAGTTATGATGCCGGATAGTGTCAAATTGCCAGATCTGCTCGCCATTATCGATATCATAAGCCGCCAAAAACCCCATACGGCCATAATCCCCGGCAATACCGACCACCGCACCCAGCGGCGAATCTGATTCAGGCAAATCCAGATGCAGACCATAACCGACGCCGGTAATACCGATGATTACCTTGCCCTGATAAACCACTGGCGCCATATTAATACCGGCACCGGAAGCACCCGACGCTTCGCCAAACTCTTTGGTAATGTCACCGGCATCTTCCTGAACACCGCGGTTTTTACCCACAACATTGTGGTCCCAGAGTTTTTCACCATTTTTGGCATCGAGGGCAATCAACCGGGCATCAATGGTGCCCATAAACACTTTACCGTCTGATACGGCGACACCGCGATTCGCCGGGCCACAGCAAATCGGATAATCTTCAATCAAATCATGTTGATACCGCCAAAGCTGTTTACCGGTCACGGCATCCAACGCCACCACATGATTAAACGGTAACGCCAGATACATCACCCCATCCTGCACCACTGGCGTTGCCTGAAAAGTTGAATCTTCACCGCCTTTAAATTCCCAGGCAGGCCGCAATGCCGCAATATTATCGGTATTGATCTGCACGGCCGGGCTATGCCGATGATGGAATTCATCACCACCATAAACAGCCCATTCAATATCTTCTGCTTGCAGTGTCAAAGGCACTAGCAGTACCAATAAGCTTATAAAGCGAATAAAAGTCATGTGATGCTCTTAAAATCAGGCAGGTAAATCGGCGAGGCTGTTAACCACAGCGGCATACAGGTCACGGGTAGAGGCGATGGCAGCATCCTGCACCTGCTGCGCTGGCACTACTTTACCATCGGCAGCCAGCAGCGATCGGGTCGCGGTGGCACTGGCAACAACAGTTGGTTTATAACCGAGATTAAAACCACCATGTGCCGTCGAGTTGACACACATATGGGTCATAAAGCCGGCCAGTACGATATTTTCAATGCCCAACGTTTTCAGTCGCTCGTCCAGATCGGTTTGCACAAAGGCATTAGGGAAATTTTTGGTAATGACAAATTCGCCATCCTGGGGCGCCACTTCATCGGAGATCTGACCGATATCGGTGGTTAAATCATAAGGCGATCCTTCACCACCATCATGACGGATATGAATAACCGGAATCTGCATATCACGGGCCCGCTGCAGCAATTTTTTGGCCTCAACAATCGCTTGCTCAACCCCTGTCAACTGCATCACACCGGTACGGTAAGTATTCTGACAATCGATCATGATTAAAGCTGAATCAGCAAGCTTAGCCGGTGAATGGCCAAGGCCGACGATATCGCGCAGGCTGGTGGTAGATTGTGTCATGACAACTCCTTATATTTGCTGAAAAACCAATATCTTCAACAGCTGACTTTCTGATGACAAAAACACGGCTGATTAAGATAACTTAGTCCAGCCGGTGCTGAAAGCTGACTGCATAAGCACCCGGGCGAGCCAACAGAATGGGATCATCTGAGGGCGCAATCCCCTCTGGTAAAGCCAATGGATTAAACATTGTGGCTTTTTCAAAAGCCGCGGCATTTTCATGCATCGCGGTTAAGCGCAGTGTACCTCATTCAACGACTGGCCGGTTTTCTGGCCCT
>CAMPHB010000234.1 GCA_946885755.1 uncultured Methylophaga sp.
TCACCACCACATCCGGATGATGTTTATTGAAATCCTGCACCGCCTGTTCACCACTGCCGGACTCGCAGATCACTTCAAACTTATCACCGTCTTCCAGCAACCGCCGGAATCCGGCCCGCACCAGCTCATGGTCGTCAACCAGCAATACTTTGGTTTTGTTCAAGCTCATGTCAGTTTTGTGCTCCAAGAGGAATGGTCACCGTGAGGTTTACACCCTCACCGAGACTGCTGTCCAGTGTAAATGTGCCGCCAAGACTTTGTGCCCGTTCACGCATACCCAGCAGGCCAAAATCAACATCTGAATGAAAATCATGGACTTCCATGCCTTTGCCGTTATCGCGGATATTGATTTCCAGCTGATCGCCGGCAGCCAGCGTTTCGCGGTGAACAGCAACACTTATCCGGCTGGCCGCGGCATGGCGAACCGCATTGGTCACCGCTTCCTGCACCACCCGGAAGACCGTCATATTAATCGACTCATTCAGACCATTGAGATCGCCCTGCACATCGAGGCTGAAAGTAATATCCGGCTGGCGGTCCTGCCACTTTTTGATGGCTTCTTCGAGTGTGGCGAACAGCCCCAAATCATCCATCGGACTCGGCCGCAGACGGGTGATCATGTTATGCACCACATCATATATATGGCTGGCGGTATCAATAATTGCCTGTGAGCTTTGATATAACTTGGGTTCGGTTTCCTGAGTGCGGTTACGGATCAGCACGGCATCGGTTTTGATAGCAGTCAGGCACTGGCCTAACTCATCATGTAATTCACGTGCCAGATGCCGCCGTTCGGCTTCCTGCGCTTCATCCATGTGTTTGGTCAGCATGCGGGTTTCATGCAACTGGGCACGAGCTTTTTCAGCCTGCCGGTGTTCGGTGATATCGCGCAGCGTACAAATCACACCAATCACGCAGCCATCGGTTTCCAACAACGGTACTGTAGACATCAGCAATGAGATTTTTTCGCCATTGGGCTGCAGCAGACTGGTTTCCAGATTTTCTACCGCCCGGCAGCCTTCGATGACTTCAATGATTTGATGACGGTTTTCATGCAAACCCAGCGTGGTCAGAGACTCGCCGATCAAAACCGGTGTCTGCTCGGCAAATAGCCGTTCGGCAGTGGCATTACAAAAGGTGATGTAGCCAGCATGATCCAGTGACAAAATGGCATCACCGGATTGTTTGACCAGCGTTGCCAAGCGGCGGTTTTCTGCACTGCTCAGTTCCAGCGCTTCACCCATACGGTTAAAGGTCTGACTGATTTGATCCATTTCTGCCAATGCAAAACGCGGCAGTCGTAAATGCAAATCACCGCGTTCAAATGCCGACAACGCATCCAGTAATCGTTGTAGCGGCCGCATCACCCAGCCGACGCCCCAATACAGGAAAACCGCCAGCACGATAAAAATCACGATGCCCAGCGTCATAATGTCGCGGATATCACGCCAGCGCTCGGCGATTTCCAGCATTGGCGCAGCATAAATCACCATATGGCCTTCACCAAAACGGCGTGATAGTGGTTTGATTTCCGGAAATAAATATTTCACAAACCAGTCGGGCGGGGTGTCCTGCATGTTTTTGTCCGGCTGGCCTTCAAACATCAGCCCCTGCTGGTCAAACATCAGAATATGCAGGCTGCGCATTTCACTGAGCGCCATGACCAGTTCTTTCATATGTTCGCTGACCGCCCGATCCCGGTTCAGTCGAGCCCCGGCCAACGTCACGGTAATGATATGCGCGGTGGTGTCCATGGTATTTTGCACTTCGGCTTTAACCGATTGTTTGGCATTGGACATCAGCACCCAGCTACTGGCCAGCACCGATAACAACAGGATCAGCGCAAAAAACAGATTAACCTTGACCTTAAGACTCATTGCACCTGAGTTTCCGCACGACCCTTGGCACCGGTGTTATCTACCCAGCGCAGCGTGATCACATCACCTTCTGCGCCGCCTTTGAGCTGAAAAGCAAAGAACGGATTGCGGGCAGTCGCTGTGCCGCATTTGATGGTCAGCACTTCTTTGTCATTACGCCAGCAGCGAATGTCCTGAATAAACTCAGCCGGGATCAATTCATCCTGAGCATCTTTACCACGACCGGTATGCATCGGATGCGCCAACAAAATCCGCACCAGTGTGTCACCATCCTGCAATTTGGCACGGATCCTGTCTTTACCTCTGACGGCCATCAGGCGCAGCCTCCAATATCAATTTCGACATAACGCCGGGTGACATACAATTTACCCTCGGCGCGGATCACCGCCAGCATGTCCGAGTCTTCAGCCACTTTTAGCATGGTTTTAAACGGCAGCATGACATCCTCGTCGGGCACAAAACTCATCGCCAGTGGTGAGGGGTTTTTCTCAACCAGCAGAGCAATATGCTCGACATTTTCCAGTGTGGTGTTAATTTCCACCGGTACTGTCGCACCATTGACGGCATAGGTCGGTGGTGAGCCAACACTGAAATAAACGGCATCATCGTCAATTAAATCGGCATCACCCAGCAAAGCTCGTAATGCATCTTCAACCGATTTGGCGTTGTAGGCATCACGTGGCCAATGCGCCAGCACTTGTTGCGGCAACAATAAACCACTGGCAGCCACCATTGCTAACGTAGTCGCTGAAACACCCCGTTTCAGCCAATAACGGCGTGCTGCATCAAACTGTGCATTCATTAATAATTTTCCATTGTTGCCAATTGCGTTTCGATCTCACGCAGTCGCGAGCTGATTTTAGCCCGCTGATATTCATCACCACGCGCATAATCGGCAGCAATACGCAGCTGATCGGCGGCGGCGGCCAACTGACCGCTCTGATAATAAGCTTCGGCCAACCACATATGCGACTCGCTTTTATTGCCCATCTGTTCATGCGCTTTGGCCAATAAGCGATAAAGCTCGCGGGAATTTTCACCAACATCTAGCTGACGCTGCAACACATTTGCTGCTTCGCGTGGCTGACCAGCCCGCAACAGTGCTTCGACTTGTTTCATGGACAAGGCGCGATCATCAGGGTACAGACGCTGATAATCCTCATATATTGCTAATGCCGCCGAGGTATTACCGACTGCCATTTCAATATCCGCCAGTGCCAACTGGTAAGTTAAACGATCTTCATCTTTTTCAACCAGTGGCATTAACGCCTGGCGTGCCTCGGCGTAATTCTTGACTTTGATCATTGCCTGAACATAACCGTAGCGGCTGATATCAGTGTCTTCAGTCTCGCTGTCAGCGAGTTTTTCACGGTAAAGGCTGACCAATTCACTCAGATCATCGTTGGTCATTACCCGCAGTTTTTCGCGCATCAGATAAAACTGTTTGCTAT
>CAMPHB010000235.1 GCA_946885755.1 uncultured Methylophaga sp.
GGCTGATTCTGCTGGTGTGGCTTATCTGGCTGGTGGTGCGTTGTGCCAAGGGGCTGCGTATCGTCAGTAAAAACCTGCCCTACCCTAACCCTAAAACCTGGCTTATTGAGTAATCATTCACCCCGGTAAATGGCCAACGGCCCGTTGGCCTGCTGGGTTGGCATGATTTCCAGTGTAGTGACATTAACGTGTTTTGGCGAATTAGCCAGCCAGAAAATGGTTTCAGCAATATCCTCAGCCATCAGCGGCTGTGTATTGGCATAAACATTATCAGCACGCTCAGTATTTTCTTTGAAGCGGACCATCGAAAACTCAGTTTCAGCATTGCCCGGCTCGATATTACTGACCCGCACCCCGGTGCCCAGCAAATCGGCACGCAGCGCCAACGAAAACTGTCTGACAAATGCTTTGGTAGCGCCATAAACATTGCCACCCGGATAGGGCCAGTTACCGGCGACTGAGCCAATATTAATAATATAACCGCGCCCACGTTTAACCATTTTCGGCAGCACTAAATGAGTACAACGCATCAGGCCCTTGATATTGGTATCCACCATCCGTTCCCAGTCATCAAGCTGGGTTTGATGCGCAGGTTCCAGCCCCAGTGCCAGCCCGGCATTATTAACCAAAACATCAATGGCAGAAAACGCCTCTGGAATATCCTCAATTGCTTGCTCGGTAGCTTTGCGGTCACTAATATCAAAGACACTGATATGCACTTGCTCTGCACCACCTAATTCAGCTTGCAGCTTTGCCAGGCGTTCATGCCTGCGCCCCGTCAGAATTAAACGCCAGCCAGCTTTCGCAAACAGCCTTGCTGTCGCCTCACCAAAACCGGCTGTGGCACCGGTTACCATAATAACGGGGGCATTTTCAGACATAGTCACTCCTTATTCTGAAGCTGGATCAGGCACCTTCAGCAAATACAATCGTGCGCCGGCCACTGATGATAATACGGTGTTCGATATGCGCTTTTACGGCGCGGGCCAATACCAGCCGCTCTATATCTTTACCAATCATCACCAGATCTGCCGGACTGTTATCATGCCGAACCCGTTCAACATCCTGCTCAATAATCGGGCCTTCATCGAGCTCCGCCGTCGCATAATGCGCCGTTGCACCAATCAATTTAACGCCGCGATCATAAGCCTGATGATAGGGTTTTGCGCCTTGAAAAGCAGGCAAAAAACCATGATGGATGTTGATGACTTTACCGGCAAATTCTTCAACAAAATCTTCAGAAAGAATTTGCATATAACGCGCCATCACCACCAGATCGATCTGATATTCAGCCAATAATGTTCTGATCTGCTGTTCCTGCTGCGCTTTGGTGTCATGACTTATCGGCAAATGGTAAAACGGTTTACCAAATTGCCGGGCCATATCGGCAAGATCATTGTGATTACCGATAATCAGCGGGATCTCACATTTCAACTCACCCTCGTATTCACGCAGCAGCAAATCAAACGGACAATGTGAGGCTTTGGTCACCAAGAGCGCGACCCGGTAAGGTGTCTCACTGTAACGGACCGACCAGGTCAATGCCATCTCAGCAGCCTGTTGGCAAAAGGCAGCTTCAAGTTCTGAATGGGCTAACTGGTCTTCGTCTTCCAGTTTCAGCCGCATAAAATAACGGCTGTTTTTGGTGTCGGTATATTGCTGGCAATGCAGGATGTTATAACCGCGGCTGGCAAAAAAACCGGTGATCCCCGCCACCAAACCTTTCTGGTCTGCACACTGGATCAGAAATACAATGGCTTTCATGCGATATATCCCGCTGCTGATAAAAGCGCAAAGCCTAGCACTTTGCCGGCCATTTATGAATATTCGTTGTATTTGTCGGCGCGGCCTTTCACTTTATCTTTAGGATATTTGGCGGCATTTTTTTGCATTTTATGGCTGATGACCGTTGCCAAATCAATATCCAGATCATGGCATAAATAAGTCAGATAAACGGCGACATCAGCAAATTCATCTTCCAGCGCTTCACGCTTATCTGAGGCCAGCATATTTTTGATTTCAGCAAGGCTGCGCCATTGAAACCATTCCAGTAATTCAGCAGCTTCAATGGCCAGTGAAATCGCCACATCCTTGGGATTATGAAACTGTTCCCAGTCCCGTTCACGACGAAAATCCAGCAATTGCTGTTTTAAATTGTCATCAATCATTTCAGAAAACTTTCCACAGTCTGACAAAAGGCATCTGGCTGGTCAGCGTGCACCCAATGGCCGGCATTGGCAATACTGAGTAATCTGACATTGCTGAATTTTTCGCGGATTTGTTGTCGATCCGCAGCACTGATGTAATCAGAATGAGCACCACTTATAAACAAGCTTGGTTGTGACACCGGTTCTGCCAGCTTGACCGCCTGTAATAAAGCGGGATAGTTGCAAAGCAGGTGATTTAGGTTAATACGCCAGTCAAGTTTGCCATCTACAGGTGTTAGGTTGGTCAGTAATAAACTGCGTATGGTTTTATCTTCAATACTACTGGCCAATGCAGCATCTACCTCACGGCGCTGCTTAAACTGCGCTAAATTGACCGCCAGCAGATTTTTCAGGATCTGGCTATGACTATCGGCATATTGGCGCGGCGCAATATCAACAACGATAAGTTTATCCAGTCGTGCGGGATAATCAGCAGCAAACTGCATGGCCACCTTGCCGCCAATAGAATGGCCGAGCAAATTAACTTTTTCCAGCCCCAGCGTGTCCAGTGTGCTGGCAATATCGGCTGCCATGAGAGCGTAGTTTTGCTGGGCATGATGAAAAGATCGGCCATGGTTACGCAGATCGACACTGATAACCTGTCTTGTCTTGGCAAATTGTTTGGCAATGCCACGCCAGTTATCGGCCGAACCAAACAAGCCGTGGATCAGCAACAAAGGACTGCCGCCATCGCCGATAATTTGATAATGCAAGCTCATAGCGTTGGCAGTTTGCCGTTATAATGACTAGTTTTCAATAACAGGTGTGCTGTCGTGGACGAAATGGTGTTAATGATGCTGGTCAAGCAATATGCAGACAAATTTGGTATTACCTTCAGTTCCAAACATCTTGATGATGCCGACAAAAAAGCTAAACTCATTAGTCTCATGCAACAGGCACTGGCAGGTCAGCGCGGACCGGTAACCGATGCCGATTTAGAGGCATAAAAAAGCCATCTTGAAGATGGCCTTTTGTATGCCTGCGTAACCGCAGGATTAAAGCTTTTCAAATACCAGACAGGCGTTGGTACCACCAAAACCAAAGCTGTTAGACATAACGGCTTTGATGCCAGCATTTTCTTGTGTTTGCTGGACAATCTTCATACCTGCAGCC
>CAMPHB010000236.1 GCA_946885755.1 uncultured Methylophaga sp.
GACAAAAACCGGTTTATTGGTTTTGCCGCGGTGCGGTACCGGCGCCAGATAAGGCGAGTCGGTCTCGATTAAGATCCGATCCAGCGGCAGCTTTTTGGCGACATCCTGTAATTCACGGGCACTTTTAAAAGTAACAATGCCGGAAAGTGAAATATAAAAGCCGATATCGAGTGCCCGTTTGGCAGTTTCCCAGTTTTCGGTAAAACAGTGAATAATGCCGCCGGCATCACGCGCCTGATGATTTTCCAGCATCGACATAGTGTCTTCGCGTGCTTCGCGGGTATGAATGATCAGCGGTTTTTGCGTTTGTTTAGCTGCTTCAATATGTACTCGAAAGCGTTCCCGTTGCCACGCTAAATCACCTTCTGAGCGGAAATAATCCAGTCCGGTTTCACCAATCGCAATGACTTTCGGGTGACTGGCAACGTCAACCAGTTCATCAATGGTAAATTGCTCATCAGCATCGACATTAGGGTGAATACCGGCGCTGGCGGTCACTGGCGGAAACTTGTCAGCGATCTGCTGCACTTCCTGACAGCTGGCTTTATCAATGGCAATACACAGAATGTGTTCGACTTTATTTTGGATGGCTTCATCAACCATGGCAGCAATGCCACCGGGTTCATCTGCCAGCATATTTAAATGACAGTGGGAATCTATAAACATAATTTAATCAGTGATTGATGCAGCGAACGCTACATCGTGTAAGTGGCTTTGTCAGACTTAAGTTTATCGACCAGGTAATTTTCAATTTTGCCGCGCACCAGCGAAGCACTGCCATCAATATCACTGAAGTGGACACCAATACCCGAGGCCTGATTGCCCTGCGCGCCGGCTGGTGTGATCCAGGTGATGGTGCCCGCTACCGGAATTTTTTCCGGTTCATCCATCAGATTCAGGAGAATAAAGACTTCTTCCCCCATCTGATATTCCTTGCTGGTCGGAATAAACAGGCCACCATTTTTCAGAAACGGCATATAGGAGTGATACAGCATATTCTGATCGCTGATTTTTAGGGAAAGAATGCCTTTTCTGGGGTTCATACTCATAGCGAAACTCGACTCAGCGGTGCTTTTTCTGTTTGACCGGAACGACTTATCCGCATCACGGCTACCATAAAATCTTCGATTATTAAGGTCTTATTGTAGTTATTAGAAGAAGATACTAGCTTTATTGTTGTCTGTATGCAATCAATTATCTGCCATAACATGGCCACCTCGGCGGCATTTGACTGTGATGTCAGCCGGTTTTTTACTGCGTAAAACAAAATCTGCATGACTGTCAGTAAATCATATTGCTGCCAGTTAGCTGTCATTTGTACCGGATTGGCTTTGCCCTGCATTAAAAGCTGTAAATCCTGTTGCAGTTGCTCTGATAAAACATCCACACCGTTTTCTTGAAGTTGCTGCAGCATCAGCGGTGCACCTTTGGCCAGTGGGTGCAAAATGGCTAATTGTGCCGTGCTGATATCGGTGCCCTGCTGTTTCAGCCAGTTTTCAGTCATGGCGTTTTCAGGCGATTGCATCGGCCATAACTGACAGCGGCTGCGAATGGTCACAGGCAATTGTTGTGGCTGGCTGCTCACTAAAATCAACAATGTTTGTGCTGGAGGCTCTTCCAGTAATTTCAGCAAACTGTTGCTGGCGCTGGTGGTCATTTTGTGTGCCGGATGAATCACCACGGTTTTCCACGCTGAAATATTTGGTGTCAGTGATTGTTTGTCTTTGAGGGCACGAATTTGGTCGATTTTGATGGTTTTACCGGCTTCTTCCGGTTCGATTAGCAAATGATCCGGATGCGCCCCAGCACTGAATAATTGGCAGCTGTGGCACTGACCACAGGCTGTTAATTCAGCCGGTTTTAAACATAAACTGTACTGGGCAATATCTAACGCCAAATCGGTTTTAGCCAGCCCTTTGGCACCGGTCAGCAAAATAGCATGCGGCAATCGCTCTTGTTGCCAGACTCGCAAAAACTGTTGCCATAAAGGTTGATGCCAGGGGTATTGCATTATCAGCGTTCAACCAGAAGTTGATCTATATGTGCTTTCAGCTGAGCCTGGATATGCTTAACAGGCTGCGCAGCATCAATGACTTTAATACGTGCCGGTTCGGCACTGGCAGCCTGCAAATATGTCTCTCGGACTCTATCAAAAAAACTGTGTTTTTCGAGTTCAAAACGATCTTTGGCATGACCGCGGCTGGTTACACGCTCTTGCCCCACGGACACCGGTAAATCAAACAAGAAGGTCAAATCTGTGCTGACGCCTTGTAAACTCCATTCAGCCAGTGACTGAATACGGTCGGCATCAATACCCCGGCCGCCACCCTGATAGGCAAAAGTGGCATCGACAAAACGATCTGAAATCACCCATTGGCCATTATCTAACGCCGGCAGAATTTTCTGCTGCAGATGCTGCACACGGGCGGCGAACATCAGTAACAATTCGGCATCATCGGTCATTTTTTCATCACGTGGCGTCAACAATAAATCACGTACTTGTTCGCCCAGTTCGGTACCACCCGGCTCGCGGGTCAAAACCACATCAATTTTTTTACTTTGCAAATAATCAGCGATAAACGCCATTTGCGTTGATTTGCCGGCACCTTCGATGCCTTCCAGACTGATAAATTTACCGTTCATTGGTTTAACTGGTACTTGCGTACCGCTTTTTTGTGATCCTGGTAATTGGTCGAAAACTTATGCCGGCCGTCTTCGCCGGTAGCCACAAAAAACAGATAGTCACCATCTGCAGGATTCAGTGCCGCATTAATCGCATCTTTGCCGGGCAGGCAAATCGGCGTCGGGGGCAAACCATGCCGGGTGTAGGTGTTGTATGGCGTATCAGCACGCAAATCGTTACGGCGGATATTGCCGTCAAACGTATCCCCCAAACCATAAATAATGGTTGGATCGGTCTGCAAACGCATACCTTTTTGCAGACGACGAACAAAAACACCGGCAATTTCGTCGCGCTCTTCAGGAACAGCCGTTTCTTTTTCGATGATTGACGCCATGATCAACGCTTCATAGGGATTTTCATATGGTAGATCGTCAGCTCGATTTTGCCAGGCTTCATCTAATACCTGTTGCATATTACGATAGGCCCGGCTTAAAAATTCAATATCGGTGGTACCGGCCGGAAATTTATAAGTTTCCGGTAAAAACCAGCCTTCAGCATGTTGTTCCGGCAAATCCAAAGCCGCCACAATCGCTGCTAAGTCGGGTTTGTCATCGGTTGCTTTGATTTTAGGATGTTGCCTTAATTTGGCCAGTAGTTGCTGAGCCGTCATGCCCTCAACGA
>CAMPHB010000237.1 GCA_946885755.1 uncultured Methylophaga sp.
TGTCTAATCTGGCCAACCAGCTCAAAGAACAAAACGCACTGGATAAAATCCGTGATGTTTTCGAAGAAATCCCCCGGGTTCGCAAAGATCTAGGCTACCCGCCGCTGGTCACACCCACCTCACAAATTGTCGGTACTCAGGCGGTTTATAACGTACTAGCCGGTGAACGTTATAAAACCATTACCAATGAGGTTAAACGTTATCTGTCCGGCGGTTACGGCCAGCCACCGGCACCGGTTGATGCCCAGTTACAAAAGCGTGCTATCGGCAACGGTGAGGTCATGGACTGCCGGCCGGCGGATTTGCTCAAACCGGAACTGGCAAAATTACGCAGTGATATCGGCGAACTGGCACAAAGTGAAGAAGATGTCCTGACCTACGCCATGTTCCCGGATCTGGGCCGTGAGTTTCTGCAACAACGTGCTGACGGCACTTTAAAACCCGAAGCCCTATTGCCGGCTGACGCTCAAAACCGTGCGGTTGAGGCCGTTGCCACTGAATTCAAAGTCGATGTTCATGGTGAAACCTACGAAATCGCCATTACCGGCGTCGGTGATGTCGGTGGCGGCAAACGTAAAGTCTATATTTCACTCGACGGCATGCCTGAAGAAGTCACTTTTGAAGCATTGAATGAATACGTTAACGAAGGTGGCAGTGGTGGCCGGCAAAAAGCCAGTGAACCCGGCCATGTCACCACACCGTTACCAGGCAATGTGGTGGAAGTGCTGGTCAGCGTTGGCGACACAGTCAGCAGTGGCCAGGCGTTAATGGTGGTCGAAGCCATGAAAATGGAAACCGAATTGCTGGCCAAAATTGATGGCACAGTCGAATCAGTCACCGTTAAAAAAGGTGACCGGGTCACGCCCGGCGAAGTGCTGATGGAGATTAAAGCAGCTTAGGCAACGGATTCGCTGCCGGTGGGGCATCATGCCTGCTGGCAGCAATTTTTGCCGGCAAAAAAACTGCTTGCCCGCCAGCGACATGCGCACACGCTGACTATTGCCTTGCAGTCTGACTACTGCCAGAATGGCCGCTGTAATTATTTTTTCAACACGCTCAGGCCAAGGATGTCTGCACGCTATGTGACGGATGCAAACATAGTCTACTAATCAGGAACCAGCGTTTGATAAATCCGCACCAGCTTTCCAGCCATTTATTTCGCGAATTGCACCGGCATCCGACGGTGTCATTTGTGCATCATGCTGTTTTTGCGGCGTTACTGGCGATCTATCTGTGGCCACAATTACCGCCGTTTCAATTTACTGTCTGGTTGCTTTTAGTTTTTTCCGGCGGCGTTTGGCAATGGCTTATCAGCCGGCGTTATAACAAACAGCTTGTTGCTACCGTCAAACCGCAAAGTCTGAGTCATTTCACCACCGCATCTCTGGCTGCCGGTCTGAGTTTTGGTCTGACGGCATTGTTATTACCCCAACTGAGTTTTGAAACCCGTCTGTTTGTGATCTTGATGCTCAGTGCTGTGGCTGCCAGCGAATTACTCAAACTTAGTGCTTTTCCGAGCATTTATGCTGCATTTCTCGCCGGTTTGACCACACCACTGATTCTGATGCTGGCGATTGCGGATGGCAATCCGGGCTGGGAAATCATCCCGGCTATCGGCATTATGGTAGTGGTTTTGTATTACTCGGCACTGCAGCGGCGCCGGGATTTGATGGATGATTTAATGGCGCGGTTTGGCCTGGAAAATGACGCCGGTGAGGACAAATTGACCAATATCGCCAACCGTCGCCGATTTGATATCACACTGGAACAAGTTTGGGCGCAGGCACGGCGTTCCGGTATTCCAATTTCGCTAATCATGGTTGATATCGACTATTTTAAGCAATTTAACGACAAATACGGTCATCAGGCTGGCGATAAATGCTTAAAGCAAGTTGCCAAAACTTTGTCCGGAACGGCCCGTCGTGCCACCGATCTGGTCGCTCGCTATGGTGGCGAAGAATTTGTGATTTTGCTGAATCAGACGACCCGTGATGATGCGTATCATCTGGCTGAACGGATGCGCATTGCCGTTGAATCATTAAAAATCGAAAATGCAGATACGGCGTCAGGTTTTCTGACCATCAGCCTGGGTGGTGCCACAGTTTTTGCTGGAGAGTTAGATGAATCTGCCAACCCGTTAAAATTTGCCGACGAAGCACTGTACCGCTCAAAAGCCGCTGGCCGTAATCAGGTTTCGTGGCATCGTTTTACGGATTAACGTTTCATTTCCGGACGTTCGACTTGCACGTCAAATAAGGTTACCTGAGTAGCACCAACTTGTATTCCCAGTATTTCCAGTAATGGAATAATTAATTCACTTTGAAGGTCGTTAATAATTGGACTTAAGAGCATCTCTCTAATACCTGTCTGGCTGTCCAAATCATTGACTATTTGCAAAATTGGAGCCGTTATTCCCGCTAATAAACACGCCAAATCTAAGAGTGTACAATTTTCGCGACTTCCAACTTCTATGCTTAAAGAGTTTGCTGTTAGACTTTCTAAACCCGGTCCATTAATGCTATCTGTTTGAGGAAGCTCACCTACTGAAAAGCTGAGGTTACCGGTTTCGCTTTGATCATCGTTCGTTCCAGTATTTGCTGATGTAATTTCAATTCCATTGATAAGTGGTAAACCTAATGCACTAATATCAATTGTTGCATTTATCGTTGGCAATGGATTCAAAACTCCGGAATTTCCACCAATATTCACGATGGTGTTTGAGTTTCCAACAGAAGCGCACTGTATGCTTTCTAACCACGCCCGTCCTTGCACAGCTGTCAATGCAGATTCTAAATTGAGGTTTATATCTAAAATATTTGTGATCCCGGGTAAGAAATCATCATCTATAGCACCATTCATACTGATGGAAAGTTCAAACTGAGCAGTAGAAGCCTCTGTTATCCACTGACCATTTTCATTCTGTCCTGGTGGGCCGATCGCAATTTTCGGAGGGTCAATAATTTTGAGCTCTACGCTTGTATTAGCAATCCCAATATCTAATTCGAGTTCTTCCAAAGCAATTGCTTTTTCTTTATTAGCAACTAAAACTGTTGTATTAAGCAAATCAAATAAATTTAGCGTTGCTTGAGCCGCATCTTCCGGATTTTCGGTAGTAATATCTAATATATCTAGAAAACTAAAGGTTTGACCGCCGGCGGCTGCGCTCAACAAAGTATCAAGTTGATTTGCTGCTTCAACACTTGCTGTTTCAGACTGACTCAAAGCACTGGCAAAAAGTGAAAAAGCGTCTGCAAGAGTTAAGTTTGTATTCAGAAACTCATCGACACTACCAATATC
>CAMPHB010000238.1 GCA_946885755.1 uncultured Methylophaga sp.
ACCTTGCTGGCGAAAGCCATTGCCGGCGAAGCCAAAGTGCCGTTTTTCACCAGTTCCGGTTCCGACTTTGTCGAAATGTTTGTCGGTGTTGGCGCCTCGCGGGTACGCGATATGTTCGAGCAAGCCAAAAAACACGCGCCGTGCATTATCTTTATCGATGAAATCGATGCTGTTGGCCGGCATCGTGGCGCGGGTCTTGGCGGTGGTAACGATGAACGCGAACAAACACTGAACCAGTTGCTGGTTGAAATGGATGGTTTTGAAGGTAATGAAGGCGTTATTATCATTGCCGCTACCAACCGTCCTGATGTGCTGGATCCGGCTTTATTGCGTCCGGGCCGTTTTGACCGTCAGGTCGTGGTACCACTGCCTGATATTCGTGGCCGTGAACAAATCCTTAAAGTGCATTTAAGCAAAGTGCCGGCTGATGATGATGTGCAGCCAAGTGTCATTGCTCGTGGTACCCCTGGTTTCTCCGGAGCGGATCTCGCAAACCTTGTTAACGAAGCCGCTTTGTTTGCAGCGCGTGCCAACAAACGTCTGGTCACCATGCAGGATATGGAACTGGCCAAAGATAAAATCATGATGGGTGCGGAACGCCGTTCCATGGTGATGAGCGATAAGGAAAAAGAACTGACGGCCTATCACGAAGCCGGTCACGCCATCGTTGGTCGCAGTGTGCCAGGGCATGATCCGGTATACAAAGTCAGTATCATTCCGCGCGGCCGGGCGCTGGGTGTCACTATGTTCCTGCCCACCGAAGATCGCTACAGCTATACTAAACAACAACTGGAAAGCAATATTTCCAGTTTGTATGGCGGCCGTATTGCCGAAGAAATGATTTTTGGCAAAGAAGCGGTGACGACCGGTGCTTCCAATGATATTCAACGGGCGACGGAATTGGCACACAGCATGGTCACCAAATGGGGCTTGTCGGACAATATGGGGCCGCTGTCTTATGGTGAAGATGAAGGTGAGGTTTTCCTTGGTCGCAGTGTCACTCAGCACAAAGCGGTTTCAGATCTGACAGCCAAACAGATTGATGAAGATGTGCGGGCGGTGATCAACCGTAACTACGATCGTGCCGAGCAGATCCTCAAAGACAACATTGAAAAACTGCATACTATGGCTAAAGCGCTGATCAAGTACGAAACCATCGACAGTGATCAAATCGATGCCATTATGGAAGGACGTGAGCCGGGCGAACCGAAAGACTGGACCGATCGTTCATCAACGCCACCTTCGGCGACCACCGGTGAATCTGACGACGCACCCAGCGGCAAACCTGCCGATCAGCTGAATTAATCAGCGATGATGGTGTTAAATTGTGCGGGCAAGTCACTCGACTTGTCCGCGCCCTGCGTGATGGGCATTGTTAACGTCACGCCGGATTCTTTTTCTGATGGTGGCAAATTTTTCGCCGCCGATAAAGCCCTTGAACAAGCTCGAAAATTAGTGGCGGATGGTGCTGCCATTATTGATATTGGCGGTGAATCTACCCGGCCGGGCAGTGCGCCGGTTGATGCAGAAGAAGAGATCCGCCGGGTAGTGCCGGCGATTGAAGCCATTTCGGCCGAACTCAATGTACCAATTTCTATTGATACCCTGAAAGCTGATGTGATGCGCGCCGCGATAAAAGCCGGTGCCGGCCTGATTAATGATGTCAACGGCCTGCGCGGTGAGGGTGCATTGCAGGCAGCCGCTGAACTCAATGTACCGGTGTGTTTGATGCATATGCAGGGTACACCGCAAACTATGCAGCAGGAACCGCATTACGATGATGTGGTGCAGGAAGTGAAAGACTTTTTGCTGCAACGGGTTGCCGCCTGTGAAGCGGCCGGCATCGCGCGCAGCAATCTGATCCTCGATCCCGGTTTTGGTTTTGGCAAAAAAGCGCGGCATAATCTGCGCATGATGAAGCATTTATCAGCATTCACTGAACTGGATTTACCGGTTCTGGTGGGGGTGTCGCGTAAATCAATTATCGGCGCGATGCTGAATGTTTCAGTGGATGAGCGGCTTGCCGGCAGCCTGGCATTGGCGTCGCTGGCCGTATGGCAGGGTGCGAAGATCATTCGTAGCCATGATGTTAGAGAAACCGTGCAGGCGATTACTTTATGCCGGCATGTGCAACAGGTTGAAGATTTTGACTGAAACAAGACGTTATTTTGGCACGGATGGCATTCGCGGCCGGGTCGGTAGTGGGGTTATCACGCCCGATTTTGTCCTGAAACTGGGCTGGGCGATAGGCCGGGTGTTGGCCAAAGAGCGCCACAGTAAGGTGTTGATCGGTAAAGACACCCGTATTTCTGGTTATATGTTTGAGTCTGCGCTGCAGGCAGGATTGTCGGCTGCCGGTGTCGATATTTATCTGCTCGGGCCGATGCCAACGCCGGCGGTAGCTTATCTGACCCGTACGTTTCATGCCCAGGCCGGGATTGTTATCAGCGCGTCACACAACGCCTATCACGATAATGGTATTAAATTTTTCTCAGCGCAGGGCACCAAATTGCCCGACAAAATTGAGCTGGAAATTGAAGCCATGCTCGACAAGCCGCTGACCACGGTTGAATCGGCGCATCTTGGTAAAGCTTTCCGGGTGGCTGATGCTGCCGGCCGTTATATTGAGTTTTGTAAAAGTACCATTTCCAGCGGTGTGGATTTAGCCAATCTGAAAATTGTTGTCGATTGTGCCCATGGTGCGACGTATCACATTGCACCGAATGTCTTTCGGGAGCTTGGTGCGGAAGTCATTCTCATGGGCGCCGAGCCGGATGGGCTGAATATCAATCTCAATTGCGGCGCCACCGAACCGCGGTTATTGCAGGCCAGCGTGCTGGAAAATAAAGCTGATTTGGGGATCGCGCTGGATGGTGATGGCGATCGGCTGATCATGGTGGATCATAAAGGTGAAGTCGTTGATGGTGACGATTTGCTGTTTATTATTGCCCGTGGTCGCCAGCGTGAAGGACAGCATTCTGAGCATGTGGTGGGCACCCAGATGTCTAATCTCGGTCTTGAACATGCGCTGGAAAAACACAATATCACGCTGCATCGCGCCAAAGTCGGTGATCGCTATGTGATGGAAAAACTGCAACAGGTTGACGGCCTGATTGGCGGTGAAGCATCCGGGCATATTATCTGCCTTGATAAAACAACCACCGGTGATGGCATTGTTGCGGCTTTGCAGGTATTGGCTGAAGTACAACAAAGCGGAAGCACGCTGCATGATCTGCGTTCGGCGGTGATGAAATATCCGCAGCGGC
>CAMPHB010000239.1 GCA_946885755.1 uncultured Methylophaga sp.
TGCCCTAAGCCGGGCATGATTGGTGCGAAATTGCTTTTTATCGACAATGACTTTTTGCCAGCCGCACGGAAAATCGCCATGCCAGGCGGCCGTCACCACCGTGATCTGATGACCGCGCCGCGCCATTTCTGAAGCGACGGCAAAAAAATCGCGCTGCGCCCCACCGAACGGGAAATATTCGGTAATGGCAAAAGCAAGCTGCATAGACTGTTCCTGACTCCCGGCGCACAAACCTGACAAGGTCGTGACGCTGCACTAGAATAGAGGCGTTAATGCGCAAAGCGCGACACCCGTTCAACGCGGGTCAGTTTATCACCGATTTCAAGCAGACGAGGTAAGCCGTGTCATTCCATTCCACATTAAGTCGTCATCAGCAAATGGTCGACAGTTTGTTCGCCATGACACCGCAACTCGATGCGCTGCTGAATCGTATTGCCGAATGCGTGCTGGCCGGCAATAAAGTGCTGTTTTTCGGTAATGGTGGCAGCGCCGCCGATGCGCAGCATATGGCCGCAGAATTTGTCGTCCGTTATAAAGATGAACGCCAGCCACTGGGCGCGATTGCGCTGACCACCGACACCTCGATTCTGACCGCGCATAGCAATGATTACAGCTTTGACACGGTATTTGACCGGCAGATTCTGGCGCTGGGTAAAGCCGGCGATATCGCCATTGGCTTGTCGACATCCGGTAATAGCAAAAACGTCATTAACGGCATTAAAGCGGCTCAATCTATCGGCATTTACAGCGTCGCATTTACCGGTGACAGCGGCGGTCAGTTACTGGATATCGCTGATGAGTGCGTGCGTATTCAAAGCACTGAAACCGCGCGTATTCAGGAAGGCCATATCATTATCGGCCACTGGTTATGCGAAGCACTTGATGCTCAGCTAAACAGCAAATGACCGTTAAAAAACTTCACGCAGACGTCGTAATTATCGGCGCCGGCATTGCCGGTTTATGGTTGCATCACAGGCTTAATCAGCTTGGTTACCATGCCCTGCTGCTGGAAAAAAACCAGATCGGCAACGCCCAGACACTGGCTGCGCAGGGCATTATCCACGGCGGCAGTAAGTACGCACTTAACGGTATTCTCTCTAATGCTGCGCAGGCCATCAGTGCCATGCCGGCGCGCTGGAAAGCCTGCCTCGACGGCAACGGCGAAATCGATTTAAGCAATGTGCGGGTTTTTACCGAGCATCAATTGCTGTGGTCGACAAAAAGCCTGTCATCAAAAATGCTGTCGTTTTTTGCCAGCAAAGCGCTGCAAAGCCGCATGCAACCCGTGCCCAAATCTGAGCGCACTGGCCTGTTTGCTGATCCGGGGTTTAAAGGCGCGTTGTATCAATTGGATGAGCCGGTGCTGGATGTGCCCAGTCTGCTGCAAAACCTGAGCGCTGAATTCAAAGATCGGATTCTGCAAACACCCGATTTACCACTGACCTGCCAGCTTGAAAACGGTCAACTCAAAACCCTGCAATACGGTGATGAACTGCAAATTTGCGCCCAGCAGTTTGTCTTTACGGCCGGTGAAGGCATGGCTGAATTACTACCCAAGCTGGCGCTGAAAAAACCGCAAATGCAAAAGCGGCCACTGCAGATGTTGCTCTGCAAAGCCAAAGATCCGGCTAAACCCTTACCGCAGATTTATGCACATAGTCTCGGTAGCGGCAGTAAACCGATTGCCACCATCAGCAGCCACCCCGACAAAACCGGCAATATCGTCTGGTATCTGGGCGGCAATATTGCTGAAGAAGGTGTCGGCAAAGCTCCCGATGTGCTGATTACAGAAGCCAAAGCCCTACTAAAACAGATTTTACCGTGGTACGCGCTGCCGGAATTAGAATGGGTCACCTACAACGTCAATCGCGCCGAACCCAAGCAAAGCGGCTTTTCCCGCCCTGACAGCGCCTTTGTCGAATCGCATGGCAATATGCATATCGCCTGGCCGACCAAACTGGCGCTGGCGCCGGATCTCAGCGATAAAGTGATTGATGCTTTGCAGGCGCAAAATCTGCAAAAGACAGCGCCTGATAATGACGATGTATTGCCCACTGCAGAGATAGCCGAACCACTGTGGGATCGGGCCTTTCGCTGATGGCATCGTTACCGAAAAAAATGATTGCCGGCACCGATCTCGAAGTCTCGGTTTTAGGCCTCGGCACCGTCAAACTCGGCCGCGATAAAGGCGTTAAATACCCCACCAGCTTTACCATTCCCGATGACGAGGCGGCGCTGGCCTTACTGCAACAAGCCTGGGATCTGGGCATAAACCTGATTGATACCGCCCCCGCCTACGGCAACAGCGAACAACGCCTCGGCGAACTGCTGCCGCAACTGCCGCACGACTTTGTTATTTGCAGCAAAGCCGGCGAGTTATTTGATAACCAAACCGGCGACTCCAGTTTTGATTTTTCGCCCGACGGTTTAAAACGCAGCGTCGAAACCAGCCTCAAACGCCTGAAGCGTGATGTGCTGGATATGGTGCTGATTCATTCCGATGGCAACGATGTATCAGTGATTGAGCAATTTAAAGCTTTGGAAACCCTTAACGAACTCAAATCCCAGGGCCTGATTAGTGCTACCGGTATGTCCACTAAAACAGTTGAAGGTGGCCTGCTGACACTGGATCAAGCCGATATCGTGATGGTTACGCACAATCTTGATTATCAGGGTGAGCAAGCGGTTTTGGATGCCGCAGCCAAACAAAACAAAGCGATATTTATCAAAAAAGCTTTTGCCAGCGGCCACCTGCCAGCTGGCAGTGATGCCATTTCCGAAAGCTTTAAACTGATTTTTGCTAATCCGGCGGTGACCAGTGTAGTGGTGGGTACGATTAATCCGCGCCATTTGGCTGATAATGTGGCTAAGGCGATTGAGGTTTTGAATGATTAACCACAGAGACACAGAGAGTTCGGAGTTAAAAGAAATATATCCGCAGATTACATAGATTACCGCCGATTAAACCATGGCAACTTAGTTAGTGACTGTTCAATGAGTAGAAGATTTAACGCTAAGCACAGTGGCAGATTGCTGACTTTATTTATCTTATTTCTGTGAAGACAATGTCTGTTCGTAGCCAGATATAAAAGCTTGTCGTTGTTCACAATCTTCCATAATTGCAAGCTGTATTGCTGCATACAGAGACCAACACTCTTTTTCCATGGAACACTCAGAATTTCTGCCTTCCTTAAATATATGGCACCTTATCTGAAATAGTCGAAAAACCTCTTTATTAATGACTTC
>CAMPHB010000240.1 GCA_946885755.1 uncultured Methylophaga sp.
AGCATGCGGCGCGCTGTCGGTGCCGAGGAAAAATTTCGGATTACCACTGGTTGCGGCTTTTAACAGTGCTTGCTGATGGCTATTGCGCTTTAACACCGGCAGACAAAAATAATGTGGCCGGATACCGCCCACCAGCAAATCATTGCGGTTATACAGTAAATGATGTGGGGTAATGGTCGCCGCCAGATTTGCACCGGCGTCACTAACAAAATTGGCCGCATCAGCGGTGGTGATATGTTCAAAGACGACTTTCAGTTCAGGGAAGTCATTTAACAGCGGGATCAGCTTGTCATCAATAAAGCGTTTTTCACGGTCAAAAATATCAATATCGTGATCAGTGACTTCACCATGAATAAGCAATGGCATGCCGAGCTTTTGCATAGTTTCCAGTGTGCTGTGGCAGTTTTTCAGATCGGTCACCCCAGCATCGGAGTTTGTGGTGGCACCAGCCGGGTAGAGTTTGACGGCTTTGACAATACCGCTGTTTACCGCAGTTTTAATCTCATCAGCCGGCGTATTGTCGGTCAGATATAAGGTCATTAATGGTTCAAAAGCGGCATTATCAGGTAATACAGCCAGAATCCGCTGTCGGTAATCTGCGGCCATTTGCGTCGTGGTCACTGGTGGGCGTAAATTGGGCATGATGATGGCGCGGGCAAATTGCCGGGCAGTGTCAATAACGGTTCGGGTCAGGGCCGCATCGTCGCGCAAATGCAAATGCCAGTCGTCCGGGCGGGTAATCGTCAGGGTGGTTTCGGATGCTGTTTTCATGGCTCAGCATTATGCCACAGCGTTACGTTTACGATATATAGAATTCTCTGGCTAATGGCGGCATGACTGCGATTGAAGCCGGTTTTTCTTGACCTGAAACCCTATACAAAGTAACTTTACCCGTTTGATATTTTGAAGCTTATCGTGACGGCGGTTCGAGAGAGGAAGACGTGGAATTAAGCGGTGGTGAGATATTGGTTCAATGTCTCAAAGATGAGGGCGTTGAGTTTTTGTTTGGCTATCCGGGCGGTGCGGTGCTGCATATTTATGATGCACTGTATAAGCAGGAAGAGGTCAAGCACATTCTCGTCCGTCATGAGCAGGCTGCGACCCACGCCGCAGATGGTTATGCGCGCGCGACCGGCAAACCCGGTGTCGTACTGGTCACTTCCGGCCCCGGCGCCACTAATGCCGTTACCGGTATTGCCACGGCCTATATGGATTCCATTCCGATGGTGGTGATTACCGGTCAGGTTGCGACCGCCAATATCGGCAGTGATGCGTTTCAGGAAGTCGATTCGGTCGGTATTACCCGGCCCTGTGTTAAACACAACTTTCTGGTTAAAGACATCAACGATCTGGCGGCGACCGTTAAAAAGGCTTTTTACGTTGCCACCACCGGCCGGCCAGGTCCTGTTGTTGTTGACGTGCCAAAAGACATTACCGATCCGAACATCAAAATTCCGTATGTTTATCCGGAAAGTGTTTCGCTGCGTTCTTATCAGCCGGTTACTAAAGGCCATCCGGGACAGATAAAACGGGCGGTGGATTTATTACTGACCGCCAAAAAACCGATGATTTATACCGGTGGAGGTGTGGTATTAGGCAATGCCGCTGAGCAACTGCGCACTTTCGTTAAGAAACTTGGTTATCCGGTGACAACAACACTGATGGGCTTAGGCTCGCTGCCCTGGGATGATGAACAGTTTCTGGGCATGCTCGGCATGCATGGTACTTACGAAGCCAATATGGCGATGCACGATTGTGATGTACTGATTGCCATTGGCGCGCGCTTTGACGACCGGGTAACCGGTAAGATTGCTGAGTTTTGCCCGCACGCCAAGATCATCCATATCGATATCGACCCGTCGTCGATTTCGAAAACCATCACGGTCGACGTACCGATTGTTGGTGGTGTTGCTGATGTGCTTAACGACATGAACCATTTGCTGGATATCAGCAAAACCCAGCCGGATAAAGCTGCAATTGATGCCTGGTGGGCGCTGATCAACAGCTGGCGTGCTAAAAAATGCATGTCTTATGACCGTAACAGCAGTCAGATCAAGCCGCAGGCGGTTATCGAAATGGTGCATGAAATCACCAAAGGTGATGCCTATGTCACCTCCGACGTCGGTCAGCATCAGATGTGGGCGGCGCAATATTATGGTTTCAGTAAACCGAACCGCTGGATCAATTCAGGTGGCCTCGGCACCATGGGCTTCGGTCTGCCGGCAGCCATGGGTGTTCAACTGGCGTTTCCTGAAGAAACGGTTATCTGTGTAACCGGTGAAGGCAGTATCCAGATGTGTATTCAGGAGCTATCAACCTGTCTGCAGTATGGCTTGCCGGTGAAAATTGTCGCGCTGAATAACCGTTATCTGGGCATGGTGCGTCAGTGGCAAGAATTCTTCTACGAAAACCGCTATTCACATTCTTATATGGAATCGCTGCCGGACTTCGTAAAACTGACTGAAAGCTATGGTCATGTTGGTATTCGTATCGAGCGGGTAGAGGATTTGCGGCCAAAACTGGAAGAAGCCTTTGCTCTGAAAGACCGGCTGGTATTTCTGGATATCGTTACCGATCAGACCGAAAATGTTTATCCGATGATTGCCCAGGGTAAAGCGCACAATGAGATGCATATGTCACCGTATTGTGAGTTGCCACAAGATCCGGAACGGGAGTTGTCATAATGCGCCATATCATTTCTATTCTGATTGAAAATGAAGCGGGTGCTTTGTCACGGGTGGCTGGTCTGTTTTCAGCGCGTGGTTACAATATTGAATCATTGACGGTGGCACCGACCGAAGATGCTTCTTTGTCGCGCATGACTATCGTTACAACCGGTACCGACCGCATTATTGAACAGATCACCAAGCAATTGAACAAGCTGGTTGATGTGGTCAAATTGATGGAACTCAGCGAAGGCCCGCACATTGAGCGGGAAATGATGCTGATCAAAGTCAAAGCCGCGACCATGGATCAACGTGAGGATGTGAAGCGGCTGTGTGATATTTTCCGCGGCCGGATTATTGATGTCACGTCAGCAACCTACACCATCGAAATGACGGGTGCCGGCAGTAAACTGGATTCGTTTATTGAAGCGTTGTCAGAGCACAAAATCCTCGAAACTGTCCGCAGTGGCGTTTCCGGAATTGCCCGCGGTGACCGCAGCCTGCACATCTGATCGACATACATTTTAAAAACCAAGGAATTAAACATGAGTTTGAATATTTATTACGATAAAGACTG
>CAMPHB010000241.1 GCA_946885755.1 uncultured Methylophaga sp.
GAGAATAGAACCGTCAACAATTTTGACACCGTCCAGATAGTGGTCGTTAAAAATCACTTTGAAGGTGTCGCCTTGACGCAGATCCAGCGCAAAGTCGATATCCCAGCCGAAAATGTGGGCCATTTCCATAATGAGTTTGTCGGACATGCCTGCTTTTTGGCCATCAACAAACAATGAATTCTGAATTTCACCACCGACGATTTGCTGGCGTTTTTCAATTTCACGCTCATGGGTCTCTGCAACAAAACCTTCATCTACAGCACTTAAAGACAAGGTTTTAATAGGATCCAGTTGCAGTTCCAGCGCAATCAAATTAGGCGAATCACTTTCTGTTGGTTCGAGTCCAACGCGCAGTAATTGACCGGGCTTCAGATTTAAAAGTTGTTTGGCATCTTCAGTTTGTGCGACATTAAAAACATCACTGGCGGTTAAACCGAGTCGCGGGAAAATCAGTGACAAATTGTCACCCGGCACAATCTCAACTTCCTGCCAATCCAAATCTGATTGCTGATTTTCAGCGGCGTTATCGGTGTCGAAAACTTGTGGATCAGTGGTTTCGATGGCGGTAATCAGATGGTGTTTCTCAATCGCGACAATGTCATTATTAACAGCGGTATCAGAGGCTGGAATGTTGTCAGGAACGGCAACATGCTCAATGGTTTTAACCGGTGCCTGGGAGCTGGTTTCGGTCTTTGCACTAGCAGGCGGCATGGCCAGCTGATGCATTTCTTTTTTGGTATTAGGTAATTGAATGATCTGGGTTTGGCTGGTCGGTACCGGTTCGCTGGTGGCCAATACCATAGTGGTCAGAAAAATACCGGCAACCGCTAAAACGGAAACAAACATAAAGTGCCGGTTTTTGTGGGGCGTCATTCGCTCGGATTTGAAGATGCGTGTCTGCTGTGAAGGGCTCAGAAGTCTGTTGCGTTTCTTCATGGGCAGTCTCTGCTGGTTATAAATTCGCCCAATTCTCTCAGTATTTGATGAGAATTGAAACCCCTTTGATTCTTACGCTTGTGGTAACATCTGCGGCCAAATTAAAACCCTGGAGAGCAGTCATGATCCCTGTGCAAGAGGCGATGGCCGAAATTCGTCGCGGTGCCGAAGAAATTCTGGTCGAAAAGGAGCTTATTGAGAAACTCGAGAAAGGCCAGCCACTGCGAATAAAAGCAGGCTTTGATCCAACTGCACCGGATTTGCATCTCGGCCATACAGTGTTGCTGAATAAGCTTCGTCAGTTCCAGGAAATGGGTCACGAAATCTTATTTCTGATTGGTGACTTCACCGGCATGATTGGCGATCCCACCGGTAAAAACGTGACGCGCCAACCACTGACGCCGGAAAAAGTAAAAGCAAATGCCGAAACCTATCAACAGCAGGTTTTCAAAATCCTCGATCCGGATAAGACGCAGGTGGTCTTTAATTCTCACTGGATGAACGATATGACGGCTGCCGATATGATTCGGCTGGCCTCTAATCATACCGTGGCGCGGATGCTGGAACGTGATGATTTCCATAAGCGCTACACCAGCAATCAACCCATTGCGATTCACGAGTTTCTTTATCCTTTAATACAAGGTTATGACTCGGTGGTGCTGGATGCCGATGTTGAACTGGGCGGCACCGATCAGAAATTTAATTTGCTGATGGGTCGCGAACTGCAAAAAGCCTATGGCAAACCCCAGCAATGTATTCTGACCATGCCGATTCTGGAAGGCCTGGATGGTGTGCAGAAAATGTCCAAGTCGCTAAATAATTACATTGGTATTAATGACAGCCCCAAAGATATCTTCGGTAAGTTGATGTCGATTTCTGATGACTTGATGTGGCGGTATATTGATTTGCTGAGTTTCCGGAATGTCAGCGAAATTGAAACGTGGCGTCAGCAAGTTGATGACGGCCGCAACCCGATTGAAATAAAGAAAGACTTTGCCGAAGAAATCGTCGCACGTTTTCACGATGAGCAGGCTGCCGTGGCCGCTCGTGAAGGTTTTGAAAACCAGTTTAAGAAGGGCGAACTTCCGGATGATATTCCTGAAGTCACCTTGTCAGTGGGTGTTGACGGCATGCCTATTACCAATGTGCTTAAAGAAGCCGGTCTGACCAGCAGTACTTCAGATGCCATGCGGATGATCCAACAAGGCGCCGTCAAAATTGATGGCCAAAAAGTGGACGACAAATCCTTACTGATTCAAGTCGGTGTCGATAGTATCTTTCAGGTCGGCAAACGTAAATTTGCGCGTATCAAAGCAAATTAACCGCAAAGGGCCTGATGAAGGTTTTAATCTTCGGCGGCCCTTATGCTTACGCCAGATCCCGGCCACAGCGTTTACAGTTTTTCTGTGCTGACTGTACATCCAGACTATTTCGAAATACCAACACCGCGCCTTTACCAAAACCATAACTTGTGATGATGAGGCTGCTGTAGAGATAGATATTAAATAAGCTGAACCAGACACCATTGGGTGTGTAGCTTTCAGTTGCCGGATCGAGAGTTGGGAAAATGGCATACAGTAAAAACAGGCTGGAGTTGGTAAATGCACCGACAACCATTGCCCACCGCACATGCCAGGGTAGCCCGACCCGGGCGGCATAAAAGCCTAAAATCAGGGCGCTCATCAATAAAAAATCTATGTGTGCTTGCAGCACACGTGTAATTTTGCCTGGGAAAAGTGCTTCAAGAAAACCTATCTGGTTGTACAGACCCACCAGACTCCATGCCAGTATCAGTGCCATCAGAATCCACAAACACGCTCCGCGGATCAACACCACATTACCGTTATGTTCAATACCATTTCCCATACGCTCTCCTGTTGTTATAGTAATTTGACAAGGCAACAGTATGCAGAGGGCCTTTTAAGCAAGCTTTTCCGCAACGGCGGTATTTCTTGACTGTAACGGTAATGACATCATGAATCAGACCGGCATCGTGTCAGCAGCAATGCTGAAAAACAGCCTGACTCGTTTGGGCGGACAGCGGTTTTGTACCGAAGAACAGCCAACCAGACAGCGGCTCGAGTGGCTTAAAGAAGTCATTGGCCGTGAATATGCCAACGTTGATATCACGCCGCCAGCGCAAACGCGGCTATATAACGATATGTTTATCTATCCATGGCAGCAGGGTCTGCGGCTTTCACCCATCCAATCTAATGCCATCACATTAGAAAGACTGCCCAGAGAACCTGAATCTGTTTCACAGGATTGCTACTTTGCAGTGCTACTGACTGCTGGGGAA
>CAMPHB010000242.1 GCA_946885755.1 uncultured Methylophaga sp.
GCCACATTGGCAAAACGCATGCCTTCACCACGCGCCGCAACCTTCTCGCGCGTCATGTAGTAAAGGCCGAGCACGATATCCTGTGATGGCACGATGATAGGCTCGCCATTGGCTGGCGACAGTACGTTGTTCGAAGCCAGCATCAGTGTGCGTGCTTCCATCTGCGCTTCCAGGCTTAATGGCACGTGAACCGCCATCTGGTCACCGTCAAAGTCGGCGTTGAACGCAGCACAAACCAGCGGATGCAATTGAATGGCCTTGCCTTCGATCAGCACGGGTTCAAAAGCCTGAATACCAAGACGGTGCAATGTAGGCGCACGGTTCAGCAGAACCGGATGCTCACGGATAACGTCTTCCAGAATATCCCAGACTTCTGGTCCTTCTTCTTCCACCTTCTTCTTGGCGGCCTTGATGGTGGTCGCCAGGCCCAGCACTTCGAGCTTGTGGAAAATGAACGGCTTGAACAGTTCCAGCGCCATCTTCTTGGGCAGACCGCACTGATGTAGCTTGAGCTGTGGGCCCACCACAATAACGGAACGACCGGAGTAGTCGACACGCTTGCCCAACAGGTTCTGACGGAAGCGACCGCCTTTACCCTTGATCATGTCAGCCAGGGACTTCAATGGACGCTTGTTGGCACCGGTCATGACCTTGCCACGACGACCATTATCGAGCAGCGAATCTACCGCTTCCTGCAGCATGCGCTTCTCATTGCGCACAATGATTTCTGGTGCCTTGAGTTCGAGCAAACGCTTCAAACGATTGTTACGATTGATCACGCGGCGATACAGATCGTTGAGGTCAGAAGTCGCAAAACGACCACCATCCAGTGGTACCAATGGACGCAGATCCGGCGGTAATACCGGCAGCACTTCCATCACCATCCATTCTGGTTTGTTGCCTGATTCCAGGAAAGCTTCCATCAGCTTCAGACGTTTGGTCAGTTTTTTGATCTTGGTTTCTGAGTTGGTGCCATCAATGTCCTCACGAATGACATTGATTTCTTTAGCCAGATCGATGCTTTTCAGCAATTGCTGAACCGCTTCGGCGCCCATACGGGCATCAAAATCATCGCCATATTCTTCCATGGCCTGCAAATACATATCGTCAGACAGCAACTGGCCTTTTTCCAGAGGCGTCATGCCCGGATCAACCACGATAAACGCTTCGAAATACAACACCCGTTCGATATCACGCAATGTCATATCAAGGAACAATGAAATCCGTGACGGCAGTGATTTCAGAAACCAGATATGGGCAACCGGCGAGGCCAGTTCAATATGACCCATGCGCTCCCGGCGCACTTTAGCGACGGTAACCTCAACACCACATTTTTCGCAGATAACACCGCGATGTTTCAGGCGTTTGTATTTACCACACAGACATTCGTAATCTTTGACCGGGCCAAAGATTTTGCAGCAGAACAGACCTTCACGTTCCGGTTTAAAGGTACGGTAGTTGATGGTTTCCGGCTTTTTGACTTCACCGAATGACCAGCTGCGGACCATTTTTGGTGATGCCAGACCAATGCGGATCGCATCGAACTCTTCCGGCTGACTTTGTTGCTTGAGCAAGTTAAGCAAATCTTTCATATTTTTTCTCCGCTGTCGTTTTCACGACAAAAATCCTGATTATCGGGTTACTGCTTATTCTTCGACTAAGTCGACATCGATACCCAGCGAGCGAATTTCGCGCGTCAGTACCTTGAAGGATTCCGGCATGCCGGCATCCATCCGATAATCACCATCAACGATGTTTTTGTAGATCTTGGTACGGCCGTTCACGTCGTCCGATTTCACCGTCAGCATTTCCTGCAAGGTGTAAGCGGCACCGTAAGCTTGCAGTGCCCAGACTTCCATCTCACCGAAACGCTGACCACCGAACTGAGCTTTACCACCCAGCGGCTGTTGTGTGACCAGACTGTAAGGACCGGTAGAACGGGCATGCATTTTGTCATCAACTAAGTGATTCAGTTTCAGCATATGCATGTAACCAATCGTCACCGGACGGTGGAAAAACTCACCGGTGCGGCCATCAATCAGTTTCGCCTGGCCACTGCGTGGCAGACCAGCCAATTCCAGCATATCCTTGATTTCGTCTTCGTCGGCACCGTCAAATACCGGTGTTGCCATTGGCACACCGCCTTGCAGGTTACCGGCCAGCTCCAGGATCTCGTTATCGGTCAACGATTCCAGATCTTCTTTTTTACCACTGGTGTTATAAATACGGTTCAAAAACTCGCGCAGCTCTGCGATATCACGTTGCTGTTCGAGCATTTCCTGAATCTTGTAACCCAGGCCTTTCGCAGCCCAGCCAAGATGCACTTCGAGGATCTGACCGATATTCATCCGTGACGGTACACCCAGCGGGTTCAGTACGATATCGACCGGACGGCCATCTTCGGTGTACGGCATGTCTTCAACCGGCACGATGTTAGAAATAACACCTTTGTTACCGTGACGACCGGCCATTTTGTCACCTGGCTGGATCCGGCGTTTAACAGCCAGGAACACTTTAACCATGCGTTGAACGCCTGGCGCCAGATCGTGACCTGAGGTCAGTTTGTCTTTCTTGATCTGGAAAGCTTCATCCATATCCTGACGGTATTGCTGAATCTGCTTGGCCGCACTTTCCAGCATGGAATTCAGATCATCCGCTTCCATCTGAATATCAAACCAGTGGCTTTGCTCGATGTTTTTCAGCACAGACTTGGTCAGCTTGTCGCCTTTTTTCAGGCCCGGGCCTTTTTTGGCGGCTTTACCGGTCAGGTTACGTTCCAGACGGGCAAATACGTCATCAACCATAATGCGGTGCTGATCTTTCAAATCCGCCCAGACTTTTTCCAGCTCGGCTTTTTCGATTTGCTGGGTACGCTCATCTTTTTCAACGCCATCGCGGGTAAATACCTGAACGTCAACCACGGTACCGTAAGTACCAGAAGGCACACGCAATGACGAGTCTTTCACATCTGCGGCTTTTTCACCGAAAATGGCTCTCAGCAGTTTTTCTTCCGGCGTCAGCTGGGTTTCGCCTTTCGGCGTGACCTTGCCGACCAGAATATCGCCTGGTTTAACTTCAGCACCAACATAAACAATGCCGGACTCATCCAGTTTGGCCAGCGCACTTTCACTGACGTTTGGAATATCGCTGGTGATTTCTTCGGTACCCAGTTTGGTATCACGCGCCAGACAGTTCAGTTCCTGAATATGAATGGTGGTGA
>CAMPHB010000243.1 GCA_946885755.1 uncultured Methylophaga sp.
GTCATGTTCTCAGTATAGTGCCAGAAAGCTGCCGGCAGAAATTAACATTTCAACGGCTTCCTGCTTTTGCAGTTTTAGGATAAATCATGACTATTACCGATGTTGCCAGTACTCCTTTCAACGATCAGCGTCCGGGAACATCCGGCCTTCGCAAAAAAGTCCGCCAGTTTCAAACCCCGCACTATTTACAGAATTTTGTTCAGGCAATGCTGGAAGCCGTCGGCGATGTAAAAGGCAAAACACTGGTGGTTGGCGGCGATGGGCGCTTTTACAACGAAACAGCTATCCAGATCATCGTCAAAATGGCAGCGGCTTTTGGTGTAGGTAAACTCATCATCGGTCAGCACGGCTTGTTATCAACGCCGGCCGCCTCATGCGTTATCCGCAAAACGCAAAGTTTTGGTGGCATTATCTTATCAGCCAGCCATAATCCGGCAGGGCCCGATGGCGATTTTGGTATTAAATTTAATGTTGCCAACGGCGGTCCGGCACCGGAAAAAATAACCGAAGCCATTTATCAGCGCAGCCAGACGATTAGCAGCTATCAGATTGTCGATGCAGCAGATATTGATTTAAGCCAGATCGGCCATCAGCGGTTGGCTGATTTACAGATCGAGATCATTGATCCGGTAACCGATTATGCTGATCTGATGGCCGATATTTTTGATTTTCCGGCAATTCGCGCCCTGCTCTGCAATGGCCGGTTTCAAATGCGGTTTGATGCCATGCATGCTATTACCGGCCCTTATGCGATTGAAATCCTTGAAAAACGCCTAGGTGCTGCGCCGGGCACGGTGATGAATGGCTTGCCACAAAGCGATTTTGCCGGGGGGCATCCGGATCCAAATCTCACCTATGCCGAAGAACTGGTCGCCATCATGTTTGCCGATGATGCACCGGATTTTGGCGCTGCATCTGACGGTGATGGTGATCGTAATATGATTCTTGGCAAACAGTTTTTTGTGACGCCATCAGACAGTCTGGCAATGATTGCCGCGAATGCTGATTTGATCCCGGCCTATCAGCACGGACTGAAAGGCATTGCCCGCTCCATGCCCACCAGTCAGGCTGCGGATCGGGTGGCGGAGTCACTGAATATTCCATTTTATGAAACACCCACTGGCTGGAAGTTTTTCGGTAATTTGCTTGATGCCGGCATGGCGACGTTATGCGGTGAGGAGAGTTTTGGAACCGGTTCTGACCATATCCGTGAAAAAGACGGCCTGTGGGCGGTGCTCTGCTGGTTAAATATTCTGGCAGCCAGACAACAATCAGTTGCTGATATTGCCGGCCAGCACTGGCAAAAATATGGCCGTAATTATTACACTCGTCATGATTACGAATCGGTTCCGGCTGATAAAGCGACCACGCTGGTCAAGCAGCTCACTGCAAAACTACACAAGCTACCCGGCAAAATTTTTGGTGATCGCACCGTGCGTTATGCCGATGATTTCAGCTATCAGGATCCGGTCGATAACAGCCTGTCGCAGAATCAGGGGCTACGTATCGGTTTTGATGATGGCTCACGCATCATTTTCCGCTTATCAGGCACCGGAACCGAAGGCGCCACTCTGCGCGTGTATATTGAAAAATTTGAGGATGCGCCCGGCAAATTATTGCTGGATCCACAGCAAGCGCTGCAAGATTTGATTGAACTCGCTGACCAGCTGGCACAAATCAAAGTCCTGACTGGCCGCAACCAACCAACCGTCATTACCTGAGGTGTTATGCAACCACTGATCCTCGGCTCCAGTTCACCGTATCGCAGTGAATTATTAGCCAAGCTCCGACTTCCATTTACCACGGCTTCACCGGATATTGATGAGTCGCCGCTACTGGGCGAATCACCGGCCCAGCTGGTGCAGCGGCTTGCCGAAAACAAAGCCCGCAAAGTTGCTGAAACAAACCTGTCAGCACTGGTTATCGGCTCTGATCAGGTGGCAGTTCTGGATGGTGAAATTTTAGGTAAACCCGGTGATACAGCCAATGCCATCAGACAATTAAAGGCTGCCAGTGGCAAAGCAGTGACCTTTTTGACCGGGCTTGCCTTGTATAACGCAGCTAATCAGCAAATGCAGTCGTTGGTGGAAAACTTTGAAGTACAGTTCAGGGTTTTGTCAGACCAACAAATCCAGCGTTATGTGGCATTAGAACAGCCTTTTAATTGTGCCGGCAGTTTTAAGTCTGAAGGACTGGGGATCAGCCTGTTCAGCGAACTCAGAGGCAGTGATCCGAATACTTTAATCGGGCTGCCTCTGATCCGTCTGGTTGACTTACTCGCCTCACAAGGCGTTGAGGTGCTGGCCTAGGTTTATTTATTCAGCCGGCTGCTGCATATTATCAGCATTAGAGGCGGCTGCGGCTTGCGCTGCCAGGTTGTTCATAGTGCGGGTCATTAATTGCCGCGCGGCGCGGGAACGCATGGATTTTTTCATGCCGGCTATCAAGTTTTCATCGACTTCGTTTGCCGCCAACAATTCATCCAAACTATCCAGATGGGTTTCACAACCGGCCATGATTTCATCAGCATGTTGTTGCGCGTCTTTGCCACTTTTACTGGTGCTGAGCCGGCTTTCCATCATGCATTTGTTATAACCCATAAGATGCGTTGACATAGCTTGCTGAGCCTCGGCAGGCATATCTCCCGGCGTTTTATTGGCTTCGGCAAAGCCTGTCATTGGCAAACTCATTAACAAAGCGACAGCGCCGCTGACCAAAGTTTTTTTCATTATCTCTCTCCGATTTAACTGGCAAAACGCTATGACAGGTTTTGTTTTCAAATTATCCCACTGCCGGCCAATACTATACACTTTGCAATTTATTTTGCCGGTAACGGTGCCGGCTGCCTGTCTTTAAGGTGTTTATGTCGGTTTTTGAAGATCAGCGTTATTTACAAATTCAACAGTGGTTACATGGCATTTTTGCGGATGCGGCTTTTAGCCTGACGCCTGCTTCCAGTGATGCCAGTTTCCGGCGTTATTTTCGTGTTACCACCAACGATAACAGTTGGATCGTGATGGATGCACCACCGGCACACGAGGATATCAAGACATTTATCACAATAGCCCGTTTACTCGCCGAATATGATTTACCGGTGCCACTGATTTATCAGCAGGATCTGAACAATGGTTTTTTACTGCTCAGCGATTTTGGTAATACGGCATTTTTGTCGGTACTTAACGAAAATTCAGCGCCTGAGCTTTATCGGCAAGCTATTAAT
>CAMPHB010000244.1 GCA_946885755.1 uncultured Methylophaga sp.
CACGTATCCCATCAAAAAAAGAAATGCCGGTCAGCTTAACTGACCGGCATTAGGCTCTTGCCCCGTTTTTTATGCTTCTTCATCGAAGTTGTAATCCAGATCCGGTGACGGCTCGTGAATATAAAATCCCTGCGCATAATCCACGCCCAGCCGCCATAACAAGGCCAGGCTATTGGCGTCGGAAACAAATTCAGCAATACAACGCTTTTCTGCCTGTTTGGCCATATCAATAATGGCTTTAACCGCTGCCTGATTCTCCAGATCGTGGGCCATGTTTTCGACAAAATTACCGTTGATTTTCAGATAATCAACATCCAGTACATGCAGGCTGTGTGAAAAGTCGATGCCGCTGCCAAAATGCTCAAGACCAAATTCACAGCCGATTTTTTTCAGCTTGGCGATGGTCTCTTTACTTTGCTGCAAATTGTCCAGTGCGGCCGTTTCGCTGATTTCAAAGACCAGCGCATTGCCCTGCAGGTTCTGCGCCTGCAAACTGGCCGACAGCCAGTCGACAAAATCTTTTTCATGCAGCGTTTGTTCAGATAATTTGATAAAAAACCGCGTGTTCGGCCGTTGTTTCTGATGCTCGCTGAGTTTCGCGAGGGCGCTGCGGATAACCCATTTGTCGATTTCGGTCATCACCTGCAGCCGATCCGCCGTATCAATAAACTCTTCTGCTTTGAGGGTTTTACCGGAATCCAGTTTAAGGCGCAGCAGCACTTCGTATAACTCTTGCTCAGGCCCATGCAGACTGACTATCGGCTGAAAATGCAGGAAAAAGTCATCATCCTGCATCGCTGATTCAAGAATTTTCTGCCACTGCTGAGTGTTAGCCATTGGCTGCATTTGTTCGGTGGGCTGATAGCGGGCGATCTGGTTACCACCGGCGCGCTGCGCTTTAATGCAGGCTCTGTCAGCATTTTCCAGCGCGACATCACCGGACGCGATATTTTCACTGATACGGCTGATACCAATACTGCAATGCAAATCAATGATTTTGCCATTGGTTTGCGACACATAATCATCAATGGCGGTGCGATAGGCTTCGGCGCGGGCATCGACTTCGCGCTCATTGGCACTGGGCACAATCACGGCAAACACCTGATCAGCAAAACGGCCGATAATTTCGCCGTCAACCAGCGTGCGCCGTAATAAATCAGCAACACTTTTAATCACCATGTCGCTGGTACCCAGACCGACCTGTTCTTTGATTGCCTGAAAATCATCCAGCACAATAAACAGTAACTCGGCATCACCGAGCCCCTCTGCTGCGGCGCTGATGGCTTTTTCCAGTTCATCGGTAAACCGGCTGCGGGTATACAGGCCGGTCAGCAAATCATGGTCACGCAATAATTTCAGTTTTGACTCGGTACCACTGAAAATACTGTCATCGCGTATCACGACCTGCGTACAGTTTTCGCCTTCAACATTGGCATGGGAAAACTCAATATTGGCATCAAACACCTGCCCGTCCGCTTTCAGGCATTGCACAGTAACCGTTTGCGGCGGTGCATCAGTCGTTTCGGCAAACTGCCGGAAAACCATTTTGAATTTAGGGTGATCTTCGACGGCAATCAGATCCAGAATCGGCAAGCCATCAATATCCTCTGCCTCTTCGTATCCAAACAGCGCCAGATAAGCGCGATTAACGTAAATATGCATGCCTTCATGCATATAGGCGACCGCGTCACGGGAGCTTTCCAGCAGTGCCTGCGAGCGCTTTTCACTTTCGCGCAGCGCCCGTTCGTTCCGCCGCGCCAGCCGTCTGACATTCAAACTGGCTAATTCGCGCTCGGCAGCAAACTGTAACCGATCAATATCACCCTGCCGCACCACATCCTGCGCGCCGCAGCGGAATAATTCTTTTTCGGCATCAATATCACTGCAGATAACGATGACCGGCAGATCTTTGCCGAGGCGTTGTTGCAGATTAATGATTTCCAGCGGTGTCAGATTTGGCAGGTGATCACGGCAAATCAGCAAATCCCAGGTCTGGTTGCTGAGCAGTTGTTCAAGCGCATGAAAATTATCTTCTCGCGAAGCACGCACGGCATGGCCGGCACTGCGTAAAACATTCACAACCGCATCAGTGTCGGTCAGTGAATCATCGACGATTAGTAAACGCAGTATGCCTTCAGCTCTTGCCACGCTAGTCACCTTCGCTAAGTTGGGCCGGTTTTACCGGACGGCTGCCTTCGAGTCGCGTCATTGCCTCGGCCATCCATGTTTCAACTTGTTGATTGATGCTGGCGGCTGACTGACCTTGCGTGGCTATCTTAGCGCCAATTTGCATTTTGATGATACCCGGTTTTTTCAAAAAACCGCGTTTCGGCCAAAAATGCCCGGCATTGTGGGCAACCGGCACTACCGGCACACCGGCATCAACAGCCAGCCGCGCGCCGCCAATGCCAAACCGCCCTAAAGTGCCGACCGGCATTCTGGTGCCTTCCGGAAATACCACCACCCAGGCGCCGGAGGCCAGCCGATCTTTGCCCTGCTCAATAACCTGCGCCAGGGCTTTACGGCCGGCTTTGCGATCAATGGCAATCGGATTTAATGACGCCAGTCCCCAGCCAAAAAACGGGATCCAGAATAACTCACGTTTTAATACCCATACCTGCGGCGGAAATACCGCCTGCAAGGCCAGTGTTTCCCAGGCTGACTGATGTTTGCAGAGGATAACGCAAGGTTCATCAGGGATCAGTTCACGGCCTTCAACCTCAAGTTTGATCCCGCAAATGATTTTCAGCAGCCAGATATTCCAAACCGCCCAGCGGCTGATAATGCGGTAGCGCAATTTAAAGGGTAACGGCCATAACAAAACCCCAAGGCAGGAAAACAGCACCGCGCTGATACTATAAATAATAAAAAACAGCGTGGAGCGCAGCCAAAGCATCATGCAGCAGGTTCCAGTAAGGCATCGGCAACTGCGGCCAAATCGTCATAAACCGGCACACCTTTTGGAATACCATTTTGTTCCGTGACAGCACCTTTACCGGTTCGCACCAGAATCGGTCTGGCACCGGCAGCCTGCGCGGCTTCAAGGTCACGAATAGAATCGCCAACTGCCGGCACATTTTCCAAATTCAGCCGCAGCCGGTGGGCCACATCCTGAAACGCACCGGGTTTGGGTTTACGACAAGCGCAATCATCATCCGGGCCATGCGGACAGAAC
>CAMPHB010000245.1 GCA_946885755.1 uncultured Methylophaga sp.
ATGATGCGGTGATTTATCACACACCGGATCGGCAACAGCAGGATCGCCGGTCAGCATATACGCCTGACAACGGCAGCCACCGAAATCTTTTTCTTTTTCGTCACAGCTGCGGCAAGGCTCTTTCATCCAATCAAAACCGCGGAAACGGTTAAAGTCATTCGAGCCATTCCAGATATCACTGACTGAAGTATCTTTGACGTTTGGCAATTCCATACCCGGCAGATTACGGGCTGCGTGGCATGGCAATGCAGTACCATCCGGTGTCACGGTCAGGAAGACGTTACCCCAGCCGTTCATGCAGGCTTTTGGCCGCACTTCATAATAATCCGGCACCACGTAATAAATCTTCATGTTGCCTTTTTGTTTTTCCTGATACTCATGGGCAATGGCTTCAGCCCGCACCAATTGCTCTTTCAACGGCAGCAATTGGTCACGGTTATGCATCGCCCAACCGTAATACTGCGTGGTCGCCAATTCGACATAGTCGGCATCAAGATTAATCGCCAGATCCAGAATTTCATCGATCTGATCGATATTCTGACGATGCGTTACAAAGCACAGCACCATCGGATAACCGGCCGCTTTGACGGCTTTGGCCATTTCAAGTTTGTGCTGAAACGCATCGGTACCGGCAATCAGGTTATTCAAATCTTCTGAGCTGGCCTGAAAGCTGACCTGAATATGATCCAGTCCGGCTTCTTTAAATGCTTTGGCTTTTTCAAGCGTAAGACCGATACCCGAAGTTATCAGGTTGGTATAAAAACCCAGATTACGGGCTTCGGTAATCAGCTCAATGATGTCCGGACGCGCCAATGGCTCACCGCCGGATAAACCCAGCTGCGTTGCACCCATGGCGCGGGCCTGTTTGAAAACATCGATCCATTCTTCAGTGGTCAGCTCACTTTTGATATTGGCAAAATCCATTGGATTTGAGCAATACGGACATTGCAACGGGCAGGCATAAGTCAGCTCAGCCAGCAGCCACAATGGCTGACGGATATTGCTGTTGTCTTGCATACTTAATGATCCGGCAATACTGCCGGGCGCTTTATTCTGCTCTGATCCAGTCGTTGTCATGCGCTTCCTCCAGGAACTGATAGACGTCGTCATCTAAGTCGGCGCCGTTAAATGCTGCTTTGAGTTCGGCGATCAATTCGCCGACGGTTTGTTTTTTCTCGACAATGCGTTTGAGTATTTCTGCAGCCGCCGGATTCAGTTTGACCATGCCTTCCGGATATAACAGTACGTGGCAGTCTTGCGCCGGCTCCCATTGAAAGCGGTAACCCAGCGCCAGTACCGGCACACTGTTTTCATTGAATTTGCGTTCGCTCATTTTTTGACATCCATGCAATAAGGGGGACGCTCTTCAATATACGCCATCCACATGGCATCGAGCATGGTCCATAAAATATCCAGCTTAAACTGCAGTAAATCCAATGCCCGCTGCTGCTTCTGCCGGGTATCACAATAATCCAGTGTGATTTGTAGGCCGTGTTCAACGTCACGGCGGGCTTCGCTCAAACGCTTGCGGAAATAGCGATAACCTTTTTCATCAATCCACGGATACAGCTCAGGCCAGTTATCCAGCCGGGCTTTGTGGATTTTCGGTGCAAACAGTTCGGTTAAGGACGAACCGGCAGCTTCCTGCCAAGGTGCGCGGCGGGCAAAATTGACATAAGCATCAATGGCAAAACGCACACCCGGTAAAACGTGTTCGTAAGATGTCAGCTCTTCACGGGTCAGCCCTACCGCTTCACCCAGTTGCAGCCAGGCTTCGATACCACCTTCCTGACCTTCAAAACCATCATGATCCAGAATCCGCTGTACCCAATGTTTACGCACCTCGGCATCTTCACAATTGGCCATGATCGCCGCATCTTTAATGGGGATCGCTGTCTGGTAATAAAAACGGTTGGCCACCCAGCCCTGCACCTGTTTCTGGTTCAGCTTGCCGGCATGCATCAGCTTATGAAACGGGTGATTGATATGATAAAACTGCTCTTTATCGCGCAGTCTTTGCTCAAACTCTTCGCGTGACCAGGGTGTGTTATCAGTTGCCATTATGTTTACCTTTAATATTCCAGATCCATACCGTCATAAGCCAGCTCAATACCGGCTTCGTTAAGTACTTGCCGCTCCGGCGAATCTTCATTGAGGATCGGATTGGTATTGTTAATATGAATTAAAATTTTGCGCGGCTTTTGCAGACTGTTGAGAATGCTGATGGAGCCGCCTTCTTCCGACTGATTGATATGGCCCATTTCAGTGGCGCGTTTGTCACTTATGCCTTCGCGCGACATTTCGTCATCGGTCCACACCGTACCATCCATCAGGATGCAATCGGCATTGCGCATATATTCCAGAACATGATCTTCAACCACGCCCAGACCCGGCGCATAAAACACATTTTTACCGCTGCGGGTGTCGTGAATATTGATACCCACATTGTCACCGGGCACGGTGTTGTGGCGATGCGGTGAAAACGGTGGTGCTTCGCTTTTCAGCGGCACGGCAGTAAATTCCAGGCCCGGCGCAGCCGGTATGTTAAACGGCACCTGATCGGTTTTGACTTCGTGCCAGTTGATACCACGGAAATGGCCGAGAATATTAAAGATCGGAAAACCGGTGGTCAGATCGCCGTGCACAGCGGCCGTGCAGTAAATATCCCAGGGTTTATTGTGCTCACGCAGCGTTAGCAACCCGGTGGTGTGATCAATCTGTGCGTCGGTAATTAAGATAGCTTTAATCGCCGTATCACGCACTTCGCGCGCGGGTTGAATGGCCGGAAAATCATCCAGCTGTTTTTTGATATCGGGTGACGCGTTAAACAGAATCCAATCTACGCCATCAGCACTGACAGCAATAGATGATTGGGTACGGGGTTGCGCTTTTATCGTGCCTTCACGCACCCCTTTGCAATTGACGCAATTGCAGTTCCATTGCGGAAAACCGCCTCCTGCCCCGGAACCTAATACGTGAATGTGCATAATGATTTTTCCCAAAACCTGATAAACAAATGACAAACAACTGCAGTGGATAATTCATGGTAACGCAGTAGGCTGTGATTTGTTGACCAAAGATGCCCGGGACCAATGCCCCGGGCACACATCGAAACCGATATTAACGGTTGCAGATGTACATGGTTACTTCAAAACCGAAACGCATGTCTGAAT
>CAMPHB010000246.1 GCA_946885755.1 uncultured Methylophaga sp.
GTTTTTTCGACGGCATCTTCTGCTGTCAACACCGTGGCATTCGCCAGGCTGACACTGCTAAAGCCCATCATTAACACACCCAGCAGCCGACCAGCAGCGGCAAGGCGATACATTTGAGTACGCATGAAATTTCTCCATAAAGCTGACGACCAGAAGTGTCAGCAAAAACTGAAAACAGCTTGGTTATGGATCAGGCGTTGGGTGGTGGGATCGGCGGTGCGTAGGCCTGCGAGCAAAGCGGCGGGCAGATTTCCGGCGCCGTTGATTGCGTATTGATGTCGGTCATGATCACTGGTGGGCTGACCAGGTCGCCGAGCAAATGCAGATGAAAATGATGTTCGTGGTCACTGTCCTGCTGCCCATGCTGGTGCTGCTCTGCGTCATGGTGATGCGACAAGCCAAATTCCTGACTATGCTGATGCTCACCAATATGCAGATAAGCGCTGGCACTGCTGGTAAACACCAGACAGAGCATTAATAACAAAGCGCGCACAAGAGAAAAATGTTGAATCATTCAGCACCCAGAATCAGCTAAGAGCATCTTAGCCTTTGTCAGCGCATAATTGCAAAAGGCAGCGTCCGCCGGGTAAAAACTTTAAGACTTGTTTCAGCCGTCAAGCCAAGCGGCGAATGCCGATATTGACAATGATACTGAGACAAGCAACACCAATCACTGCCGGAAACAGCATGGTGACAGCAGAATAATGCTCAAGTGCCAGCAATACCAGCAGGTTGCGCACCGCAAACAGGGCAAAAAAGATCACCGACTCTGAATACGGGTCGCGGTTGATTTTTCGCAAAGTCGGCAAAAAGCCGCTGAGATCCACTAACGTTAAAATTGCTACTGCATATAAAGGTTCGGCGGTCAGATACCAGACTGGCAGGGCTAAAACACTGACCAGTAAGGTCAGCTTGTCTTTGCCATCTACCTCGGTATCCGTTCTGCGCCAGAAAGCCAGCAGTGCAACTGTTAAAGTGAGCGCAGCTGATACCCCGATCGGCCAGGCGCCGACACCGGCGCCGTCAAGCAGCTGGGCAATAAAAATCACTAACGTTGAAACACCCCAAATCAGCCATGAAATCACATGCGGCCGGACTTTCCCTTTGAAAATCTGCAGGATATAGGGCACAAACGCCGCTAACGTTATAGCAATCGCCAGATTGCTGAGTAAGATTTTGCTCACACGAGCCCACCTTGCCGCAGGTAAGAAAAAGTAAAGGTTCGGCGATTTTAAATCGTGCCGGAGATTTCATGCTAGGCTTTGTTTTTTGATTTTATAACACCTGTTAATTACGGATTGTATGCGCCTTTATTTATCACTCGCTTTGCTGCTGTTTTCCAGCTTTCAAGTTCATGCCAACGCTATTTTTTCACACCCTGCCCTGGCCGCAAAACCAGTGCCTGAAGGCGCTGATGTAGCCTTATATGTCATCAATGCACAGTCCGGTGAAGCCATTTATTCAGAACGTGCTGAGTTGTATCAGCAACCTGCCAGCCTGCAAAAGCTGGTGACTGGTCTTGCCGCAAAACTGTATTTGCCGGCGGATTATCGTTTTGCCACCACACTGGAAACCAATCAGAACGATATGATCCTGCGTTTCAGTGGTGACCCCAGTTTTACCCGCAGTGATTTAAGACTGCTGGTGGGTCAGCTCAAAGCCCATAGCAGCACCATTAACGGTAACTTGTACTTAAACGGCAGCGCGTTTGACAATTTTGAACGGGCAATCGGTGTGCCATGGGATGTCATGGGGGTTTGTTACAGCGCGCCCTCCAGCAGTCTGACCATGAATGGCAATTGCGTTTACGGCAAACTTGAAGCCACCACCGAGCCGCCGATCAAAGCGGTCAAAGCCAGCGCCTCGGACCTGGTGACAATGAACGCCGGCAGCATCATTATCCGTGACGGCCTCAACACCCAAAACATCGACTGTGAACTGAAACTGGCCGCCAATGACAATAATCAGTACACCGTTGGCGGCTGTGTCGGCACCCATCGTTTGCCGGTTAATTTTCATCTGGCAGTGCAAAACCCCACTGAGCTGATGATCAAAGTGCTTTATGAAGAATTAAAACGCGCCGGCATTCAGCTTAAAGGTGCGATTATCCGCAACGATCAGGTTAAAGGCACCGAAATCGCCCGTCATCTTTCAAAGCCGTTATCATTGCTTATTGATGAAATGGTTAAAAAGTCTGACAACCTGATAGCTGATAACCTGTTAAAAACGCTGGGCCATGAGTATTTCAACCAACCCGGCAGCTTTGAAAACGGTGCGGCTGCCATCAAGGCTATTCTTAAAGAAAAAGCCGGTATTGATATCGACAAGGCAGTCATTGTTGATGGCTCTGGTTTGTCGCGTAATAACAAAATGTCGGCCAAACAACTGATGCAGGTAGTGCAATATATTTTCAAACACCCTGAAACAGGGATGGTCGCGGCCATGCCGGTTTCCGGTGTTTCTGGCACATTACAATGGCGGCCAAGTCTGGTTAATGCGCCGCTGAAAGGTCAGGTTACAGCTAAAACCGGTTCGCTGTATGGTGTTTATAATCTGGCTGGACGCATCAAAACCCGCTCCGGAAAATCATTGCTGTTTGTGCAAATCATCAGTAATTACCACCCTGCCAGTAAAAATCGCAATGTCGCCCGCAAACCGATCCGGGTCTTTGAACGAAGCCTCTACGAGACTTTATACAACGATCATTAAAGGTTGTTACTGATTAACAAACAAAAAGCCCCGATAAATCGGGGCTTTTTGTTATGGCCGGTGCTTTACGGTCATAAAACGTTTTGAACAAATTATTTTTTGTAGTCAATACCATCCATTTCTTTGATCAGACGTGAGGTGAAAGGCGCTTCATCTTCACGGGTGACAATTTGAAAACGGTAGCTTTCCAGTGCGTCCATCAGCTGATCAATTTCGTGATTACCAACGTTGAAGTGATAAAACGTTGCCAGACACAGGGTTTTGATAATGTCGAATTCACGGTTGGAAATATTCAAATGCGGATGGCTGTCTTTCATTGATTTACCGCGACCGAATGGATCGGGTTTGTAAATTTCCGGGCCACCGGTTTCCTGCACCACCCAGTTAGTCAGCATCACTTTAAAACCGGCTTTAGTATCGGTCTGCTCGTGAATGGCGGCGAGGATAGGAT
>CAMPHB010000247.1 GCA_946885755.1 uncultured Methylophaga sp.
GCCTTAATGCCGATGAGTGGCCGGTTAATCTGCAAATCCAGCTGTATCAGACACAGTCTTTTTGATTTTCTAGCATTTGTATCGCTGTAACGACATCCGCAGCCAGTAATCCATCGGTTTGTGCCAACTGGCTTTCATCACCGGGGCGATATTTGCCGGTTTTTACCAGACAGGCATGCAATCCGGCATTCAGGGCGCCGATCACATCGGATTCAACATCATCACCAATCATCATAACTTCATCTGCCTGGCAACCAAGTGAAGACAACGCCGTCTGAAAAAAGCCGGCTGACGGTTTACCGAGGATCTCAGCTTCAACCCCGGCTGCATATTCAAGCGCCTGAATAAACGGCCCGGCATCTAACTGCAAGGCCTCATGACTTTTGAAATAACGGTTACGACCAATGCCTATTAATGGTGCACCGGCCATTAACAGCTGAAATGCCTGATTCAGCGTTTGATAATTAAACCGTTCTGCGGCATCGCCCACCACCACCGCATTGGGCTGTGACTGATCAATATCAGCATATTCGGCTTCAAGATCAGGGTGGATTAAGCAATATGGCCGTAACTTTCGCTGCAGCAGCAACTGACGAACGGCGCCGGGGGCCGTGAAGATCTGTTCCGGTGAAATGGTAAAGCCCATTTCGCGTAATGCATTAAAGGTTTGCTGACTGGTCGTCCGTGAAGTGTTAGTCATAAAGCGCAGTTGCAGATTGCTTTGCTGTAACTGCCTGATCGTGGCAACCGCGCCAGGAAGTGGCTGACAGTCCACATGCAACACACCGCTGATATCAAATAGAATAGCTTTTATCATCTGGGCACGCTCCGCGTGATTCAGTGATGGTTTCAGTATGCACCTGTGGACAGCAGGCAACAACTCACACCAACAAGACGGCATCATTAAAACCCGTTACACTACGCGCCAATTTTTTGATTTCAGGTCAGTTTTTATGAGAGCACCACAGGTCGGATTTGTCAGTCTCGGTTGTCCCAAAGCACTGGTTGATAGCGAGCGCATCATCACCAAACTGCGTGCTGAAGGCTATGATATTTCCAGTCAATACGAAGACGCCGATCTGGTAGTGGTCAATACCTGTGGCTTTATTGACTCGGCAGTCGAAGAATCGCTGGACAGTATCGGCGAAGCGATTGCCAAAAACGGCAAAGTCATCGTCACCGGTTGTTTAGGCAGCCGTGACAACACCATCCGTGAAAAACACCCGCAGGTGCTCGAAATCACCGGCGCCCATGCCCTCGAAGAAGTGGTCGGCGCGGTGCATAAACATCTGCCACAGCCGCATGATCCATTTACCAGCTTAGTGCCGCCCGAGGGTATTAAATTAACACCGCGGCATTATGCTTATTTAAAAATCTCCGAAGGCTGCAACCATCGCTGTACGTTTTGCATTATTCCGTCTATGCGCGGTGATCTGGTCAGCCGGCCGGTGAATCAAGTCCTTGCCGAAGCCAAAAGGCTGGCCGATGCCGGCGTCAAAGAAATTCTGGTGATTTCGCAGGACACCAGTGCGTATGGTGTTGATCTGAAATACGCCCAATATGAATGGCAGGGTGAACAAATTGCCACTCGTTTTACCGATCTGGCCAAAGCCCTGGGAGATCTCGGCATCTGGGTGCGGATGCATTATGTTTATCCCTACCCGCATGTCGATGATGTGGTACCACTGATGGCCGAAGGTAAAATTCTGCCGTACCTGGATATTCCGTTTCAGCATGCCAGTCCGCGGATTCTGAAACTGATGAAACGTCCGGCGTCTTCACAAAATAATTTAGAACGGATTCAGGCCTGGCGCAAAATTTGCCCGGATATCACGCTGCGCAGCACGTTTATTGTTGGCTTTCCCGGTGAAACTGAAGCGGAATTTGCTGAGCTGCTGGATTTTTTGGAGGCTGCGCAGTTGGATAAAGCCGGTGCTTTTAAATATTCGCCGGTTGAAGGTGCGGTCGCCAATGATTTGCCGGATCCGGTGCCGGAAGACATCAAAGAACAGCGTCTGGCGCGATTTATGGCCAAGCAGGCAGAAATCAGTGCGCAGCGTTTGCAGCATAAAATCGGCAAACGTGACTGGGTGATTATTGATGAAGTCGTTGAAGAAGGTGCCGTTGGCCGCAGCCGCGCCGATGCACCCGATATCGATGGTTTAGTATTTATTGATAATGCCACCCACCTCAAGGTCGGCGACATCGTCGAGGTTGAATTCGAAGATGCCGACGACCACGATATGTGGGCCCATCTGGTTTAATTTTCCAGTACGATCCGATAGCGGGCTTTGCCATCGCGCAGATGCTGTATGGCCTTGTTGATATCACGCATGGCAAAGGTTTCAATTTGCGGTTTGATATCATGCAAACGCGCAAAATCGAGCATTTTGCGGGTGGTTTCCGGACTGCCGGAAGGTGTGCCGGACACACTGCGCTGCGCCATAATCAGATTAAATACATTTAAATCCAGCGGTTCAAGTGTCGCGCCGACAAAATGCAGCCGGCCTTTCGGTGCCAGCGTATTTAAGTAAGCATTCCAGTCCAGCTTGACGGCAACCGTTGAAATAATCAGGTCAAATTGCCCCGCCGCATCATTGAGTGCCTGCGAACTGCGTGAATCAATAGTGTGATGTGCACCCAGTGTTTGGGGTACTGGGGGTTGGGGTGCGCGGGAAGTGAAGCCGGTGACTTCACAGCCCCAGGCATTGAGAAACTGCAAAGCAATATGCCCCAGACCACCAATACCAATCACCCCAACTTTACTGGTCGGCGGCAGATTAAACTGTATTAACGGGTTAAACACGGTAATGCCGCCACAAAACATCGGTCCGGCGCTTTGCGCATCAATGCCTTCGGGTAATGCCACCACTGAATTGGCTTTGGCGCGGACTTTATCAGCAAAGCCGCCATGGTGGCCGACAATGGTCATATCTGAGGCCACACATAAATTATGATCGCCCTGCTGGCAGGCACTGCAATGATTGCAAAAGCCTTTGAACCAGCCCAGACCAACCCGCTGGCCGGTTTTAAAATGGCTGACCGCAGCGCCTTTGTCACGAATGATGCCGATAACTTCATGACCGGCAATCAGCGGATAGGTGCTCATGCCCCACTCGTTATCGATCATGCTCAAATCACTGTGACAG
>CAMPHB010000248.1 GCA_946885755.1 uncultured Methylophaga sp.
CGCTTAATGCTTGCAATGCTTTTTGTAACCGCAGATGCACTTCAATAAGTCCGCTGGCATCGCGGGCGATCGGCAAATATAGGTCGTCGAGCAAATCACTGAGTGCCAGCGCCGGCACCAGCACATTGTCATAAATAACGGTTTTATTGCTTGGTTGAGCCGACCAGTGCTGTAGTACCCGAACACTGCGACCCAGAACATCAATGGCGGTGCCGGGATCATTGACGGCCGGCGACAAAGCACGCGAAGCGATTTCGGCCAGAACACACATACCAAAGCGCGGATCTTGCTCAAATGAACGCTCGTCACCGATAGTAAAGGCGCTGCGAATACTGTCAAACAGCTGTGGCTCACGACAATGCCGCAACCAAGCAATGGCTTCACCGGCGTGCACAAATTTACCGGGCAGTTGCAGTACGGCAACTTCGGCGTGATGTTGCGTCGCGACATGTGCCAGAGCCCCGGTATCGATATGCTGGATATAGCCGACTTGATCGGTATAAACCGCTATCGCATCAGCCGGGATCTGCTGATCTTGCAGGGATTTGCCGCCAAGACAAGGGTGGGCGGCCCATTCACTGAGGGCTTTTTGGGTGGCGACTTCAACCCGTTTGGTGGTTTCGCTCAAACGGCCGAGTATGGATAAGTGTTCGATCCAGCGCAAAATCGTCACCACAATAAGGGTAATAATGGCGATAGTGGTGGCAAACAAAATGATCAGGCCGGTTTCGCCATAGACATCCATGTGCAGGGCAATAATGCCCACCAGACTGTAGATAAAACTGCCGAGAAAAGTCGCCAGCACATTGTGGCTGGTGGCGTCTTTTCTGACCAGTTGATTAGCACGCGGTGTGGCGCCGGAACTGGCCGAACCCAGTGCAGTGACCATGACACCCAGCGAAAAAGTAGTGACCGCCAGCATGCTGGACGCAAGAATATCGAGAATATCAGCAACCGCATCGGCACTGATGGTAAATGGCAACGGATTCTCTATGAACCGTTCAATTGGCACAGCCAGTAAAGCAATCAGCACTGCCAGCACCCCAAATAACGCGGCGCGCAGCCATAGTTTCTGCAGTAGTTGCATTAAGATCCAGCGCCATTTTGAAAACATCCGTGCACTCCTGATGCGGTTACCGGTTAACGCCCCACAGGCATTATGCCTGTCTAAAACGATCAGGCATAAAAAAACCGGCAACAGCCGGTTTTTTTAGATTAACAAAGTAAGTATTACGGTGAAAATGAAGAGCCGCAACCACAGGTGGTGGTGGCATTAGGATTACGGATCACAAACTGTGAACCCTCAACCCCGTCGGTGTAATCAATTTCGGCGCCCACCAGATATTGATAGCTGGCCGGGTCAATTAGCAGCGTGACACCGCCTTTTTCAACTTCAGTATCACCATCGCTGACTTGTTCTTCAAAAGTGAAGCCATACTGAAAACCGGAGCAGCCGCCGCCGGTAATAAACACCCGCAGTTTCAGCTGATCATTGCCTTCTTCGGCAATCAATTCACTGACTTTCGCCGCTGCCGAATCGGTAAACAGGACTGGGCTGGGCATTTCGCTGGTCATAAGGGACTCCGCTGGATAAAAATTATAAATGCTCGAATAGTATCTAATTTCTGACTAATTTAGTCAAGATTTAGCCATTGGCCGATTGCTGACCGGCGAGCTGTAAATTATCGTCCTGATTATTCTCGTGACTGACGTTCAGCACATTATCGTCTTCGCTGATATGCACCAGCTGGCCATTGACTTCAGCGCCCATCGCCATTTCCAGAAACCGATAGAAAACATTGCCATCGATATGGGCTTTAGCGGCGAGTTCAACATGCTCACTAGCATAAATATGGCCATTTACCCGACCGTTAATCAGTTGATGTGCGACTCGGATTTCACCCTGTACGCGGCCTTTTTCGCTTAACGTCAGCAGGGCCGGCTCACCTTCATCGGCAATAATATTACCGGTCACCGCGCCATCAATGCGCAGCCCGCCACTGAAATGCACGTCACCTTTGATATGGGTGTGTTCACCGATCAGGGTGTCAATACGGGTGGCTTTGCGGGCCTTTTGTTTTTTTTGCTTGCTGAACATGGTTTACCTCATGGTTCGTTGGGCAAGATTTCCTGCCAGTTAAAGGCACGCGAGGTGAGCGATTTGTCATTCTGTGTCAGCGTGACCACCAGTTGTGCCGGTGATGTTTGCGGCAATGTAAAGTTGCCTTCGATAACCTGAACATAACGCAGATTTAATGTATGTTCACCAATAATGTCTGTGGTTTCAGATGAAGCCTCATCAGCCTGTAAGCTCACCACCACCTTTCCGCTGATGGGGTCACTGATATTATCCCCCTGGGTAATGACCAATCGGTAACGCAGCTGCGATTTATCACTACTATCGCTACGTAGTTGCAATTCGCGCACCTGTAATTCACTGCTGCCAGTGCCTTGCGTGATGTTTTGATAAAACAATAATTCTTTATTTAAATCAATCACCTTTTGCTGCAATTGCTGCAAGCGGTTTTCCAGTTGGGCTGTCGTCGCCTCATGCATGGCCTGTAACTGCTGCTGACTGCTACGGGTCTGGCTGATCGCCTGATAGCTGGCCTGTAACTCGGCAAGCTCAGTTGATAATTGTTGGTTTGCGGCGCGCAATACAGCCTGTTCGGCACTGATGTGCCGGTGGTAATACCACTGGCCAGCCGCCACCAGCAACGTTATCAGCAAAATCCACACTAAGCAGCGAAATGGCCGGCGCTGGCGGATTTCATAAGGCTGTAACACCGACATCAGGGCAGTGTCGCGATCGTAAGCAGTCCCTGCGTTTCTGATAAACCGAACATAATATTCATACACTGGATCGCCTGTCCTGAGGCGCCCTTCACCAGGTTATCAATCACCGACAATACCACCACGGTGTTCTGATCTTGGGGCTGATGCACGGCCAGCCGACAAACATTCGCGCCGCGTACACTACGGGTTTCCGGATGGGCGCCGGCCGGCATCACATCAACAAACGGTTCATCGGCGTAATGCTGTTCAAACAACGCCTGTAAATCAGTTTGCTGCTGCAGCTGGCTGTATAACGTTGCATGAATACCCCGGATCATCGGCGTTAAGTGCGGTATAAATGTCAGCCCCAC
>CAMPHB010000249.1 GCA_946885755.1 uncultured Methylophaga sp.
TTTTACCGAGAATGATTTGATTTATCTGACTGAGGATTTGTTCGATGCTGCCCTGCGACATAAAAATTCCTGATGAACGTCAAAAATAATGATGATGTGACCCGTCTGCTTTATTGCAGTTCAACTCTATCATTGCTGAGCACAAAACGGCTGTTTAGTGAGTTTAAAAAGGAATTTTTCCGTTTAAAAGGCAAATAAACGACGCACATTAGCACTGGTCTGCGCGGCAATATCGGCCATCGATTCACCACGTATTTCGGCCAGTTTTTCAGCAACCAGCGGAATGTATTCCGGCGAGTTACGTTCACCCTGATGACCACAAAACGGCATATCCGGCGCATCGGTTTCCAGCGCGATTTGCGATAGCGGTAATTGACTGAAAAGCCCCTGCAGCCGCTGTGCCCGCGGATACGTCAGAGCACCGCCAATGCCGACCAGAAAGCCCAATCCCTGATATTGCTGTGCCTGCTGTAAACTGCCGCTGAATGCGTGGACAATGCCGCCTTTCAACGGTATTTGTCGCAATAATTTGAGCACTTCATCATGCGCTTTGCGAACATGCAAAATCACCGGCAGCTGATATTTTTCGGCCAGTTTCAGCTGACCTTCAAATAACGCTAACTGGCTTTTTTTATTGTGACCGGGCAGATAAAAGTCGAGGCCGATTTCACCGACGGCCAGCGGCTTGAACCGGGTGATAGCTTTATCCAGTTGATCCAGCGCATCCTCCGGATGTTCGGTCATAAACATCGGATGACACCCCAGCGCGTAATGCAGGACGGGTGACTGATCGCAAATAGCGATTAATTGCGGCCAGCGGGCACAGGTGACTGCCGGCACAATAATATCGGTCAGGCCCAGCAGCTGGCAGTAATGGATAATGTCATCGCGATCTTCATCAAAATCGGCAAAATCAAGGTGGCAATGGCTGTCAATTAGCGGCAACATAGCTCAGGTAATGCTGTGGGAGAAATGCATATGGACAACAATGAACAAAAGGCCGCCAGCCGGCCGCATGAACGTTTTTTGTTTAATCTGGCGATTTTTCATTTTTTTGTCCCGGCAATTTTATTCGGCACAAAAAATCTGTGGTTGATTTTTACTATACCGCTTTTTGCATCAATAGTGATCCTTGCCAGCATTGGTTGGCAGGCGCATCAGCCAGCCAATAAATCGGCACTGGTACTGGCCCACTGGCAACTGGCCTGGCGGCGAAGCATTTATCTGTTGATAACCTATGTGGTGTCACTGCTGATTTTTGGCATCGGTCTTTTGCTGACCATGGATACGGCCAGTGGCAGTGACCAGTTTATCCAGCGGGCAGTGATTGGCTGGTTTGCGCTGGCACCATTATCTCTGGCGCTGGTGGCATTGCTTATCATGGAGGGCAGTGCCCTGGTGCAATCACGGCAAGGGATAATGCCGGCGGATATGAAACTTTAATCAGTCGTGATGTCACGTACCTCTGCGGCACCTTCACCGCGGGGATCACTGGCCGCTTCAAGTTGACCGCTGTTTTTGTTGAGCGTGATCAGTTGCATATTGCCAAATTGACGATCCAGCTGGTTAATTGCGTGACCGCGTTCTGCCAGTTGATCCACCAGTGCTTGATCAAAACCGGGCGATTCCAGACTGATATGATCCGGCAAATACTGGTGGTGCAAACGCGGTGCGGTAACAATGCCTTCGGCGTCAACACCATCGGCAAAATGTAAAACGCATTGTAAGACCATAGTGATGATGCGGCTGCCGCCGGGTGTACCGAGGATCAGCAGTTTTTCATCATTCTCAACAAAGGTTGGCGTCATGCTCGACAGTGGTCGCTTACCCGGTTCAATGCTGTTGGCGGATTCGCTGACCAGTTCATAGGCATTGGGCACACCGGCTTTGGCCGAAAAATCATCCATTTCGTCATTGAGTAAAATACCGGTGCCGGGCACCATAAACCCTGAACCGAACGGATAATTGATACTTAAAGTCGCTGCGACCTTGTTGCCATACTGATCGATAATTGAGAAATGTGTGGTGTCTTGACCCTTTCCCTGAAAGGCATCTTTACCAGCCTCACTGACCGAGGCTTTATCAGCGTCAATGCTGGCGGCGAGTTCTGCTGCAAAATCCTGGTCAGTCAAATGCGCCGGAATACTGACAAAATCACTGTCACCAAGGTGTTCACTGCGCACGAAATAAGCCCGGCGCATCACTTCAGCGAGATAATGCAGGCGCAGCGCCGGATCGGCATCAAGATAATTCAGCGTTTCCAATTGATTGAGCATATTCAGCAGTAACACACCGCCGCCAGAGGGCAGGGCAGCGGTGGTGACCTTAAAACCGGCAAATTCGCCGCTAAGGGGCGTTCGTTTTTTTAACTGGTAATTTGCTAAATCTGCTGCCTGCCAAATACCCCCGGCCTGTTGCACCGCGGTCAGCATCTTCTCAGCGGTTTCGCCCTGATAAAAGCCCTGATGACCAAATGTAGCAAGGCGTTCCAGTGTGGCAGCCAAATCCGGCTGTTTAATCAAGGTGCCGGTGTCAGGCATATCACCGCCCGGCATCAATACGCTTTTTGCTGCAGCATTTAAATGTTCAGCACGAAAACCCAGCATCCGCTGATAACGGGGCGTGACCGTGAAACCTTCACGGGCAAATCGGATAGCCGGCGCCAGCGCTGTTTTCAGCGGCAGTTGACCGTATTGTTCACTAAGTAACACCAGCCCCGCCGGCAAACCGGGGATCGCTGCGGCGAGTGGTCCGTTTAATGATAAATCTCGGTTTACTTCGCCATTTTCATCAAGATACATATCACGATGGGCTTTTAACGGCGCAGTTTCCCGGCCATCAAGCATGACTTGTTCACCGCTTTGGATATTGTCTAATAACCAGAAGCCGCCGCCGCCCAAGCCGGAACCGGCAGGTTCTACCACCGCCAGTGCTGCGCTGACTGCAACGGCCGCATCAAAGGCATTGCCGCCTTGTTGGAGGATTTCAAAACCGGCATCAGTTGCCAGCGGGTGAGCGCTGGCAATTGCGGCAGTTTGGTTTTGTGATGAGCAGCCGGCAGCGCTGATTAGCGCAGCGGCCAATAACAGATAAGCAAAATAACGCATTTAGCTGCGGGCTTTTTTCAGGTCAGCCAGTCTGTCC
>CAMPHB010000250.1 GCA_946885755.1 uncultured Methylophaga sp.
AACCGGTGTTGAGGTCAATCGGCCTTCTGCACAGACCGCTGTTGAAAAAGAGCGCGCCAATATTCTGATCGCCATTCGCGAAAACGATGAAATCTGGATTGATAACCGGCAAATCGACAGACGTGCAGTGCGCGCCAATGTAGAGCGGCTGCATGCTGAAAACCCGGAAGGTGCAGTGATTATTCTGGCTGACGAAAATGCCAAGACCGGCATCTTGATTGAAGTCATGGATCAGGCCCGGCTGGCAGGCGTGGCCAACGTTTCCATCGCCGCAGAACGCGACTAGCGGGGCAGTATGCGATTATTGCTCGGATTATTGCTGGCGGTACTGGTCAATTATGGCCTGTTTACGCTGATGCAAAAAATGACCAGCTCCGATGGCATGGTCGCGCGTGACGATGAGGATATCCGTATTCTTGATTTTGTCAGGGTGAAGGAAGAACAAACCCCGCCGGAAGAAAAACGCCGCGAACCGCCGGAAAAACCGGAACCACCGGAAGAGCCGCCACCGCCGCCCGATGCTAAGGCGCCACCACCAGAGCAGCCGGAACCGCCGCAACCCCAATTGCAGGTGCCAAATATTGATGTGCCGCTGAATATCAGTGGCGGGCCGCATCTGGGTGATTTCCGATCGGCACCCGCGCCGGATCCCGGCCCGGCACCGTCGGCGCAGCCGCAAATGGATGGCGAAGTCGTGCCACTGGTACGCATCCCGCCGAATTATCCGCGTATGGCGCAGCGGCGAGGCATTGAAGGCGTGGTAACGGTGGCTTTTACCATTACTAAAGATGGCCAAGTGAAAGATCCGCAGGTAATTGCTGCTGATCCGGAAAATGTGTTTGACGATGCGGCGCTAGCGGCGATTATCAAATGGAAGTTTAAGCCGAAAAAAGTCGATGGCGAAGCTGTCGAACGCCGTGCCACCCAGGAAATTGAATTTAAGCTGGCCCGTTGATGAAATTAGTTAACTTAAAATATTTTTTGCCCGGCTTGTTGTGTTTGCTGATGGTGTTACCGGCAAAAGCGGAAGAGGAGTTTCTGCTCTCGGAAAGCACGTATAAAGCGCTGGAAAAAGCCCAGCAGCAAATGGCTGATGAGCAGTATTCCCCGGCTGAATCAGCTTTGCTAAAACTGGTCGATGAAACCGACAGCGGCAGTTATGACAGGGCGGTGGTGCTGCAAACGCTGGGTTATTTATATTCAGAAACCGGCGACTACGCGCGGGCAACAGAGCGTTTCCGGGCGGCACTGGCGTTAAATGCGTTGCCGGAAGATGTGACCCATAATCTTCGCTACAACCTTGCGCAGTTATTGATTGCCGATGGTCAGTATCAGCAGGGCATTGAGTTGCTGGAACGCTGGCTGAGCAATGAGCCGAACCCGGAAAACAGTGTCTATGTATTGCTGGCAACGGCAAATTATCAAATCAAGCAATTCAGCAAGACGGTGGAAAACATTCGCACGGCGATAAGCCGCAGTGATGCGCCCAAAGAAGACTGGTACCGGATGCAACTCGCTGCCCATCTGGAAATGCAGCAATACGACGCAGCCATTACGGTGCTGGAAACGTTGCTGACCCGGCATCCTGATGACAAAACCTACTGGCAACAACTGGCTTCGTTATATTCACAACAGGATAAACAACTGACGGCACTGGCAGTTACCATGCTGGTTAAACGTCTGGATTTGGGGGATGACGATACCGTGCTGCAACTCAGCAATATGTATCGTTATCTGAATATTCCCTATAAATCCGGTCAGTTGTTACAACAGTCAATTGATAACAAGGTGATCCCCGCCAATTTTGATAACCTCGAAAAACTTGCCGACAGCTGGCTGGCAGCACGCGAGGCGGACCGGGCCGCTGAAGTGCTGGAGCAAATCCGTAGTCAGGATGGCAGCGGCGAAACCGATCTAAAACTGGCGCGTTTGTACGTCAGCGAAGAGCAATGGCAAGCTGCGGAAGCGCCACTGACAGCGGCTATCGAAAAACTTAAGGGCGAAAGACGCGGTGATGCGCTGTTAATGGCTGGCATGGTGCAATTTCATCTGGACAATTTCGACCGTGCCGAATCGTTGTTAAAACAAGCAGGTGAATTTGAAAAACAACGTAATCAGGCGGCACAATGGCTGAGACATGTTCAGCAAACCCAGCCTGAAGACGACGATGCCTGAAAAATCTCTGCATGATTTAAAACAACAACTGGTTCAGCATTATCGCTGGTTACGACAATATGGCTGTAATGATTCTCACAGTGGTAACGCCTCGTTGCGCTGGCACGATCAGATCTGGGTGACGCCCACCGGCTGCTGCGCCGATACACTGGCAGCCGAGGATTTGGTGCTTTGCCGGCTGGACGGCGAGACCAGTGATGGCGCATCATTGGATGCACCGTTACACATTGCGGTTTATCAGCAAAACCCTGACGCCCGCGCCATATTTCATAGCCATGGACCGCATGCCATCGCTTTATCACTCGACGGAGAAGACTTCAGGCCGGTGGATTTCGAAGGCCAGTATTATTTTCCGGTGGTACCGGTTATTCACATTAATTACACGGACTACGTGGCATTGTCGCCGGCAAAAGTTGCTGCTGGCCTGGCTTGCCATAAAGTTGTCATGGTTCGCGGGCATGGTGTTTATGCCTGCGCCGCCACCATCAACCTCGCTTACAAGTGGAGTTGCTCGGTAGAATTGTCAGCTAAAATAGCCTGGTTGGCTGAACGGCGATAAGCATTATCCTTGCTGGTGCAACAAAATTGCACTTAAAGCGTCTTACACCGAATAAACAGCTCCAAGTGATAAGGACTTTACCGATGAATGCAAAAAGCGCTTTATCCGCCACAGATTCTGCAAATATTCTGCGTACGCCATTACTCGAGGGCAATGATATTGCCGCCAAACGCCGTGAAATTGCTGATTATTTTAATGCGACGGCGGATCGTTACGAGTCTTTGTTTGAAACACTGAAAGATGACAACGGTTTTTATCAAAAATCCATTCCACTGCGTCATCCGCTGATTTTCTATTTTGGCCATACGGCGACGTTTTTTATTAACAAAATGTTGCTCAGCGGGCTGATTAAAACGCGGGTTAATCCCAAG
>CAMPHB010000251.1 GCA_946885755.1 uncultured Methylophaga sp.
AAACCATGGTATTTATAAGTGATGATGCTGCCAATGGGCGGCGGGTTCGCGCGTTCAACGTCCGTGAACCCGGTGCCTATAGAAAACTCAATGCCTTGTTGATTCTTAACTCGCAGCGCGCCAAGCATGCCCGTGTATTTGCCCTGACCGGGTAAATGCGCAATGACTTTCGCTTCGTCATCAAAGTAAGGTTTTAACTTCAATAAAGCATCGCTTCTGCTGGCGCGATGCGTCGCTGTTGCTAAATGCAGCATCAGACCTTCCGCACCCTTTTCAACCAGCGCTTGCAGGTGTTCACTCAAAGCATGGTTGGAGTCAAAACGCTGCTGGTTGACGGCCTGAATATGGTCAGCATTTATCTGTTCGACCAGGCGTGAATAATTGTTATAACGCTGTTCAAAAGGAAGATCCGCATCAGGCATATCAAACACCATATAGCTGACTTCACGCCAAAGTTTATCGTCTGGCGTTTGGGTTCTTACAATACCGCTTAAAGCGTCGAAATCCTGGCGTTGTGTCCATAGCTCACCATCTAGCCAAACTGCAGGGAGAGGAGCCGTAAACCATTCAGGCGCGGATATCGGGTTGCCTTGCCTGGTGAGCAGTTGTTCGCCTGTCCAGATGGCGCGTACACCATCGTATTTTTCACTGACCAAATAATTGCTAATGTCACTGACATTAGCCTGGTCATAAACGTTTGCCAGTTGTACCTTTGGTGGTGTTACTGCCTGAACGGTGAGAAACAAAACCGTTAAAGATAAAAGAATCAGTTTTGACATAAATGCATCCTTGCTTGTCAGTTGTGGTGGTTAAAACTAATTGAATGGTATTTTGCGGGGAGAGCTTATCGCTCCTGCATCATGTTGATCAATATCGTGCGTATAGGTTTGTGTTGTGATTACATCGTGAATCCAGTTGAGTACAACTTTAATGTAGTCTAATCACTGGGTTCAATTTCGCAAATTATGTCGCACACTGTGTCCTTTTATCGCGGATAAAGAATCAAAAAGGCCAGACACATTCAAATAGTTGATTATTTCTGCGTATAGCTGTCAAAGCGGGCAATATATTCTTCAAGGTTTTGGTTGAGCATTTCTGCGTAACGTTGGGTGAAGTATTCAATGGCGGCTTGTTTTTCGGCTTGCAGGTTTTCTGCAGTCTTTACAGAACGGGCGACGCTGAATGCATTAAATCGGGCGGCTGAGAAGATAATGGCTGTATTGGCGTCGTCTACGCTGCTTTCTGCAGCTTGCTGATTGGCAAGGGCGACGAACTCATCGACACGTTGTTGAAATGTTTTTGTTGCTGAATTTTCACTCATTGTTTTTCTCTCATTAGTATTATTGATTTTGCAGCCGTAATGCCGTTTTTAATGACTACCAGCTGGTTGAACGCCGCCTATAGTAACAGATAGAAAAGGCGGGTAAATTAGGGCTGGGGTGAGGTTCTTGATGTGAATACCGGAATGCTTAAGACGCTGGCATGGCTCGAAATTATACTGGCGATAGTGCTGATTGCTTTTGCTTTGTGGCCATTTTCAGGGTTTTGCGCTGGCAGGATCATGGCGTTTGATTGTGAAAGCCGCGCCATATTGGGGGTTAACCTGTTTGGTCCGCTGGGCATTTTGATGTCAATTAGTGCGATTTGGACATTAAAAAACCAGTCCGTTAAACCGCAGTATTTTTTGTTGCTCGGTGTTGGCGCAATTGTCATTTACTGGCTCTGGCATATGTTGTGACCGATGGGGTCGGTCAGACACCATTGATTGCTTTCACAACTTTAACGTCGATCATTGCGATGCCATGTTAATCAGATTAACGTTCCGTTAAAACGTCAGGGTGTTGATTAGTAAGCGTGTTTGCACCCTTGGGTTTTTATCAAAACTATCTCAACGAAGGGATACACTTTTGCAGCATGCATTGTTAATCATTAATCCGCACAGCCGAAATGGTCAGGCCGAGGCCTTGGAAGGCGCTGTGCGATTGCTGGAAGACACGGGCATTGCGGTATCGGTTTGTGAGTCTGCAAGCGAATCGCATTTGGTTTCGCTCATTGAAGATTACGATCATGAAGATGGCATCGTGATTCTGGCCGGTGGGGATGGCACCATTAGCTCCGCTTTGGAAACGCTATATAACTGTCAACGAACACTGGCGATTTTCCCGATGGGCACGGCCAATGACCTGGCGCGTTCTATTGGTATTTCAGAGGATCTGCTGGCCGCTGCACAGGCCATCGTGGCGGGAAAGCGCGAACGCATTAGTTTGGGTCAGGTGAATAAGCATTATTTTATTAATGTGGCGCACGTCGGCTTAGGGGTTGATGTGACCCGTGAACTCACCGCTGAGAGCAAAAAGTTTTTTGGAGTGTTTGCGTATCTTGGCGCATTTTTAAGGGTGATAAAGCGTAATAAAAGCTTTAAGGTACACATAAAAGCCGATGGCTGGCAGTGTTCGACCAAGGCGCTTCATCTGGCGGTAGGCAATGGCCGGTTTTATGGCGGTGGCAATATTGTTGATGAGAGATCAACTTTGTTAGATGAAAAGCTCAGTTTGTTTTTTATCAAGCCACAACCCTGGTGGAAACTGTTGTTGCTCGGGCCATATTTACGCAGCGGTGCGTCGCATAACACCGACCGCATTGTCCGTAGAGCATCTGAAAAATTCAGTATCCAGACCTCGAAACCCAGAGATCTGGAAGCCGATGGCGAATTTAAAACTACCACGCCGGCAGAATTTACATTGATCCCAAAAGCCATCGAAGCCATTGTTGGCGATATGCCCTCATCAACCTCAGGAACCGTTTGAGATGTCGATAATACGCACAGATGAACAGGCCGACGCGCTGGAAATTTTAAAATTAATCATTGAAACCGCCGACTTTTACCGGGCAATGGGTGATTTGTTAACGCAAGACAATGTGAAGCATCCGCTTTTTGACATTGCCAGAGAAAGAGAGGCGTTTATAGCGCCGTTTCAAAAGGTGGTTAAAGAACTCGACGAACTGCCGGCAGCGCCCGATTCTGATAAAGAACTGGTGGAGGAGATAGCCGGAAAGGTCAAGCATTTTAATTAAGCTGATT
>CAMPHB010000252.1 GCA_946885755.1 uncultured Methylophaga sp.
CGTCAGAGCTCAAACCGCATTCTTCAATGCTGATTAGATAGTTAGTTTTAAGCTCTTGGTTACAACGTTGAGAGAAAGCCTCTATCTGACGAGATGATTTTTGCATAATTAAAACCATAAATGTGACTTATAGTCCGTAGACCTATAGTCAACATACCCTAGATCATCGCTACTGAAAACATCAACAATGAGAAATCAGTGGCAGAAAACATCCAACATCAATTTGGCGGTCATTTACGCACTATTCGCATTTCGCGGGGGTTAAGCCAAGAGAAGCTAGCTTTATTGGCCGACTTAGACCGGACATATATAAGCGGTGTTGAGCGCGGACAGAGAAATATCAGTTTGATTAATCTGGGTAGAATTGCTCGCGCTTTAAATCTCCCACTTTATAAACTGCTGCAATTTGATGGCCAGCGTGATGCTTAAACGCGCATTCTACTCAGCTAGCCAATCAGAATTTCTTAAAGCTTCGAATAGTGCAATTCTAGGCAGTTTAGCGCAGCACCATTCTCAAGATATTGTGGCGCAGCAATCCGCAGCTTGGTTGCAACAGATTGAAATCATGAAATCGCTTGCTGAAAAGCTGCCAGATAGTCACGTCTGTTTTGAGCTTTTGATTCCACGTGTTGGTCGGCGAGTAGATGTTGTTTTAATTACCCAAGGCATAATTTTCTGTTTGGAGTTTAAAGTTGGTGCCCGCAGTTATCTGTCACAGGATGTAAGACAAACGGAAGGTTATGGCTTGGATTTACACCATTTTCATGAAGCTAGCCATCCACTGAAAATTGTACCGATTCTGGTCGCAACAAATGCAGATTCTATTGATGATCAGTCTTTTGTTGTTAAAGAGCACGTTGCGTTTACGCTTAGGGCAAACGCAAAAAACCTCCATAAGATCATTACCGATTCAATCAATAAACTGGGCGTTCAGCCGAGTATTGATGTCGAGCAGTGGTTAAAATCACAATATAAACCGACGCCGACCATTATTGAGGCTGCACAAGCTTTATACGCAAACCATGCGGTTGCTGATATTACGCGTAATGATGCTGGTGCAGAAAACATTGCATTAACCTCAAAAACGATTGCTGAAATTATTCAAGCCGCGCAAATTTCGAAGCAAAAAGTGATTTGCTTTGTGACGGGTGTTCCGGGTGCCGGCAAAACCTTGGTGGGATTGGATATCGCAACACAATTTGCTAATCAGGATAAAGAAACCCACGCAGTATTTCTATCAGGTAATGGCCCTTTGATTCAGGTTTTGCGCGAAGCGCTTGCAAAAGATCTGGTTGAAAGAACTAAAACTTCGGACGAACCAGTGCGTGTCGGTGATGCACGCCGTGAAATGGAGTCGATAATTCAAAATATTCACCATTTTCGTGATGAGATGCTGATTAATTTTGATAAGCCGCCGACGGATCACGTGGTGATTTTTGATGAGGCGCAAAGAGCTTGGAATGCTCGAAAAACGGCTGGGTTTTTACGTGAGCGGGGCATCCATCAGTTGATTGGCCAATCAGAATCGGAATTTTTAATCAGTGCAATGGATCGTCACACTGATTGGGCTGTTATTGTGGCGCTGATCGGTGGTGGTCAAGAAATATATGATGGCGAGGCTGGATTAAATGGCTGGTTTACGGCATTAGCTGAAACCTTCAAAACTTGGCAGGTTTATTTTTCGCCAAATATTCAACAGGCTGAATATGTTGGTAACGATGTTGATTTAAGCTTGCTCGAAAATGCTAATGCATATTCAACGCCTGAGCTGCACTTATCGACTTCAATGCGATCTTTTCGGGCTGAAAAAGTATCGCACTTTGTTCATTATGTGGTTCATAACCAGCCTAATGAAGCGCTCATGCTGGCTAACAGTATTCAAGCTGTTTTCCCTATTAAAGTGACGCGTGATTTGAGTCAGGCAAAGGAGTGGGTTAGAAATAAACAAAGAGGTTTGGAACGCATAGGTCTTTTGGCGAGTGCGGGCGGCAAGAGGTTAAAAGCCAATGGGGTATTTGTAGAACAAAAACTGAAGGCTGAAAAATGGTTTTTGGCACCTGCGGATGATGTGCGTTCATCCAACTTTTTAGAAGATGTTGGTACCGAATTTTTAGTGCAAGGTCTTGAGCTTGACTGGTGCGTAGTTTGTTGGGATGCGGATTATCGATACCAAAAAGATCAATTTTTTCACTATAGTTTTACAGGCTCAAAATGGAATGATTCTAAACAGCCTGATAATCAGCGTTATCTTCAAAATGTTTATCGTGTTCTGTTATCGCGAGCAAGACAGGGCATGGTGGTTTATGTCCCAATGGGAGACAAAACAGATGGAACCCGCAAACCAAGTTTCTATGATGAGACATATCGGTATTTATTAGCCTGCGGTTTTCAAAGCTTATAAATTGCGAGCACCTAAAACCGCCATATTCGGCTGTTACAATCAGAAAATTAAAAAAAGCAGGAGATACCATGCTGCGACTCTACAAAATCGCGCTGGGGCGGATTCAGGAGATTCCGGTCACCGATCATTTAACGGCAGATTTGCTGAAACAAGCCGATTGGATCGATGCGCTGGAGCCGGACGAAGATGAGCGGGCGTTGCTGGCGACTTTGTTCAGTGATGAGGTGCCGGATGTTGATGATGTAGAAGAAATTGAAGCCTCGGCGCGCTGTTTCACCGATCAGGATGGTTTGCATGTGCATTCGATGTTTCTTGGTGCATCTGAGGGCCGGCATCATACCGTGTCGGTAGCATTTATCTTACAACCGGATCGGCTGATTGCCATTCGTGATGGTGAACTCAGCGATTTTCGTTTATTAAGAATGCGTGCCCGGCGCGGTCAGATCAGTTGTAAAACGCCCAATGAGCTGTTGGTGACGTTGCTGGAGCAAAAAGTCGAAAACCACGCCGATACGCTGGAAGACATTCACCGGCAACTGGAAAAGGTCAGTCATTTTGTCCTTGAAGAAGAGGATAGCGATCTGGAAGATGCTATTGGTCAGCTGGCACAGTTGGAAGACAGCAACGGAAAAATGCGGCTGTGTCTGATGG
>CAMPHB010000253.1 GCA_946885755.1 uncultured Methylophaga sp.
GGTGGCACTGTTCCGGCCGGGGCCATTGCAATCAGGCATGGTTGATGACTTTGTTAACCGTAAACATGGCAGGGCCAAAGTCGATTATCCGCATCCGGATCTGGAACCAGTGCTAAAGCCGACTTACGGCGTTATCGTCTATCAGGAACAGGTCATGCAGATCGCCCAGGTGCTGGCGGGGTATAGCCTGGGCGGTGCCGATATGCTGCGCCGGGCGATGGGTAAGAAAAAGCCCGAAGAAATGGCCAAACAACGGCAGATTTTTCTGGAAGGTGCTGCAAAACGCGGCATTGACGAAAATCAGGCCGGACCTATTTTCGACTTGATGGAAAAATTTGCCGAATACGGTTTTAACAAATCGCATTCGGCCGCCTATGCACTAGTGGCATATCAAACCGCCTGGCTGAAAGCCCATTATCCGGCGGCATTTATGGCGGCCGTTTTATCAGCGGATATGGATAACACGGATAAAATTGTCAGCCTGATAGACGAATGCCGCGATATGAAACTCAATGTGCTGCCACCGGATGTTAATCACAGCAAAATCAAGTTTACGGTCGAGGATGCCAATACCATCCGCTACGGCATGGGTGCTATTAAAGGCGTGGGTGAAGCGGCATTGGCCGGCATTGTTGCCGAGCGTGAAAATGGTCAGCCGTTTACCAGCCTGTTTGATTTTTGCCGGCGGGTGGAACTGAAAAAAATCAATCGCCGGGTGATGGAGTCACTGGTCAAATCCGGTGCTTTTGATTCACTGGGAGGCCATCGCGCCAGCCTTGAAGCCAGTCTCAGCCGCGCATTACAAATCGCTGAACAACATCGGCGTGATGCCGATAGTGGCCAGAATGATATGTTTGGTTTATCGGCGCCGGACCCGCAGCAAGGCCATGCAACCGATAAGCTGGAAGAGGTACCGGCCTGGTCGGAAGAGCAATTATTGCTGGCCGAAAAAGAGACATTGGGTTTGTATTTAAGCGGTCATCCGATTGACCGTTTTGCTGACGAACTGAGTTTGTTTATTCCGAAAAAAATTGCTGATCTCGATGCGCCCGAGTCCAAAGGCTATCAGCGTAATGAAAAACCGGTGATAACCGCCGGACTGATTGTCGCAATCCGTACCATGAAATCCAAAAACGGCAGCCGGATGGCGTTTATTACGCTGGATGATCAGACTGCCCGTCTGGAAGTTCGGGTGTTTGCCGATGTTTATGAGCAATATCAGAGTGTGCTGCAGCCCGATAAATTGGTGGTGGTGCAGGGCAAGATTGGTCAGGATAATTTTACCGGTGGTCTGGCGGCGACTGCCGAGTCGGTTTATGACATGCAAAAAGCCCGAGAATTGTTTGGTAAAGCTTTAAAACTAACCATTAACCCGCCGGAAGATCCGGATTGGGTCACTAGGTTGCAAGGACTGATTGCACCGTTTGCCGGCGGTGTCATGCCATTGGAATTACAGTACCGGAATCAGCAGGCAGAAGTACTGATTCAGCTGGGTAGTGACTGGCAGGTAACGCCGACCGATACATTGTTAAAAGCACTGACAGATTTGGCCGACAGTGCGTCTGTGTCAGTGCGTTATTAACTGATAACTGCAAATGATCGTCAGTTTATGATGAAGCGTGTACGATTAAACCGATAACTACAGGTTGTTAAAAAAACAACGGAGCGAAGCGCATGGACATGACCCCTTACATGAAGTTAATGGCCGAAAAACAAGCCTCGGATATGTTTTTCTGTACCGGGACCGAGCCGCAAATCAAAATTCAAGCGGTGATTCGCCCGGTCGGTGATAAAAAGCTGGCGCCGGGTCAGGTCAAGGAAATGGCTTATTCCCTGATGAATGCCGATCAAACCGCAGAGTTTGAAGAAACCATGGAAATGAACTTTGCCGTACCGTTATCGGGGGTCGGTCGTTTCCGGGTCAATATTTTCCGGCAGCGCGGTGAAGTGTCGATGGTGATTCGCTTTATCCGCACTCACATCCCCGATTTTCAGGAAATGAATCTGCCGGAAGTGCTCGGCAATGTCATTATGGAAAAACGCGGTCTGATCCTGGTGGTGGGGTCAACCGGTAGTGGTAAATCAACGACACTGGCGGCCATGATTGGTCACCGTGACCGCAATTCCAATTCCCATATTCTGACCATCGAAGATCCGCTGGAATTTGTCCATCATCACGAGCGTTCTATTGTCCAGCAGCGGGAAGTCGGTATTGATACCTTGTCTTATGAAAATGCGCTGAAAAATGCGCTGCGCGAAGCGCCGGATGTCATTCTGATTGGTGAGATCCGCGATATGGAAACCATGAAACACGCCATTCAATATTCCGAAACTGGTCACTTATGTCTGGCGACACTGCACGCTAACAATGCCAACCAGGCACTGGATCGTATTCTGAACTTCTTCCCGGAAGTCATGCACCGGCAACTGCTGATGGATTTGTCGCTGAACTTGCGGGCGATTGTTTCACAACGGTTGTTGCCAGCCAAAGACAGCTTATTGGTGCCGGCGGTTGAGGTCATGTTATCAACGCCATTTATTCGCGAACTCATCAGCAAAGGCGATATCAGTGGTATCAAGGAAGCGATGAAAGAAAGCAGCGAACCGGGCACCATTACCTTCGATCAGGCGTTGCTGCATTTGTATCAAAGCGGCAAAATCACCGAAGAAGAAGCGCTGCGTAACGCGGACTCACGTAACGATTTGAGTTTGGAAATCCGCCTTAATGCCAGCCATGATGACAAAGATGTCGACAGCGAGTTAATTCTCAGCTGAAAGTGCCGCTGGCTGAATGTGTATAATTCACCTAATTTGAAAAACAACAGGTCTTTTTGTAATGCAGTTAAATTTCCTTGACTACGAGCAGCCGATTGCTGAGCTGGAAGCGAAAATTGATGAGCTTCGTTATATGAGCAACGACACGGATCTTAATATCACCGAAGAAATTCAGAAGCTCAAGGAAAAAAGCGAATCTCTGACCAAATCGATTTTTTCCGGGTTAACCCCCTGGCAAGTCACCCAAATGGCCCGTCATCCGCAGCGGCCATACAC
>CAMPHB010000254.1 GCA_946885755.1 uncultured Methylophaga sp.
ATAAAAATATTCTTTGGCAAAGTTATGCGGCCTCATATAAAAGCAAGGCAGATTGCCAAAAATCACGGAAAGACTTGCCAGATAATACCTGTTTGATTTAGTCTCAAAACCGGCCATGAAGGCCGATTTTAATCAGAACAAGGAGTATGGAAGATGTTCAAAAAATGGATCTTTGCTTTTCTGCTGGCTTTCTCGCTGGCGAGCGGCGCTAGTTTTGCTGCTGACAAAATCAATCTTAATACGGCTTCTGCCGATCAGCTGCAAATGATCGATGGTATTGGCCCGGCAACGGCGGCGAATATTGTCGAGTACCGTGAAGCTAACGGTGAATTTGCCAGTATGGATGAGATTGTCAACGTTAAAGGTATCGGCGACAAAAAAGCAGCGCAGTTAGCTGAGCAGGCAACTGTCGGCGAATAACGCGCAAGATGCATAAAAAAAGGGATGGTCGGTTTCGGCCATCCCTTTATTATATCCATCCATCGTTACAGGCGGAAACTGCAATTTGTGGATATAAACGTATGAATGTATATTATGAGAATATACAAAAATGATTAACTTAACGGACGTTTTAGGGTTTGAGTGGGATAATGGAAACTCACGCAAAAATGCAAAAAAGCATGGTGTGAGTCAGCCTGAAGCAGAGCAAATTTTTTTTAATGAACCACTTTTACTATTGGTAGACATCAAGCACAGCCAAAGAGAGAAACGTTATCATGCATTAGGTGTTACGGACGATGCGCGTTTGCTGCATATTACATTTACTTTAAGAAGTCGTAATACGTTGATCCGGGTAATTTCTGCCCGGGATATGCATCGTAAAGAGGTGATGATTTATGAGCAAAACAAAAAAAATACCTGAGTTTGCGACGGAAGCAGAAGAAAGAGAATTCTGGGAACGTAATGACTCGACAGATTACGTTGACTGGCAACAGGCAAAAAAAGTTGCTTTGCCAAAACTAAAGCCTTCCACTAAAACGATTTCACTCCGTCTGCCAGAAGCGCTGCTCGAACGTATTAAGATTGAAGCGAATAAACGTGATATGCCATATCAGTCTTTAATCAAAGTATGGCTTGCCGAGGATGTTAACCAGAGCAGGCATGCGCGATGATTTTTAATAGCTGATGCATGTTACCAATTACCAATGTCGGAATAGATTGCTTCGCTACGCTCGCAAAGACGAGGATTTTTTACATAGTGTATGTGTTTATCATCGCGAAGCCGGAGGCTGTGGCGATCTTTGAACCAGCATTAAGCGTTCAATCCAGTTGGAATAACTAAAAACTCACCGCTGAGGCTTGTTGTTCAGCTTGTTGCATCAGTTTATCTTTCAATTCAATCAGTAGGTTTTGCTGTTCAGCCTCATCCAGAGCGTTGTCATCATCATTGGTAATGAAGAACACGTCTTCCACCTGATCACCGAGGGTGGTGAGTTTGGCATTTATCAATTGCAAATTTTGCGACACCAGCACTTGAGCAACAGCTGATACCAGCCCCGGCCGGTCATGAGTATAGAGCTCCATCACGGTGTGATTTTGCTGCTGATTGGCGGCAAATTTAATGGTCGGTTCGGTTTTAAACAGGCGGCTGGTACGCGGCATGATTTGCGGTTTGTAGCCGGTAGTCAGTTCACCGCGCGCCAGTTGTTTGTGCATGGCTTTAATAATATCTTCATGCCGCTGGCTGGCACCGTTGACGATAAAGGTGTTGAGCGTATTGCCTTCGTCGGTGGTATTGATTTTGGCATCGAGAATATTGAGTTGCAGCTGTTCCAGCGTTGAGGTCATCGCGGCAAATAAACCGCGCCGATCCCGGCTGAAAATAAACAGTTCCAGTGTTGACGGCTCATTATGCTGGCGGACAATAATCATCGGCTCTATCGCCGGATCGGCAAGCCGGTTGCGGGTATGCCAGACAATTTCATCTACACTGTGACGCAGAAAATAATCCAAGCCGTAATCCTGCCAGAGAATGGAAATATCCTGCGGATTAAAATCCTGTTCAGTCAGTTCATCCAGCGCCTGCTGGTATTTTTTGTAACTTTTTTCCTGTGTGCTTTTCGCCTGTTTTTCGGTGTGTTCCAGCCATTGCCGAGTGCTGTGATACAGCTGTTTGAGCAGTGAATCCCGCCAGCTGTTCCATAGGTTGCGATTGGTGGCACGAATATCGGCAACGGTCAGCAAATAAAGATAATTGAGCCGTTCAACACTACCAACCAGTTCGGCAAATTCACGCACCACATCTGGATCTTCAATATCTTTACGCTGCGCGGTGGCCGACATCGATAAATGGTGACGCACTAAAAAAGTGACGATTTGCGTGTCGTACTGGCTGATGCTGTGTTGCGCACAAAAGGCTTCGGCATCAACAACACCCAGCACACTGTGATCACCGCCGCGGCCTTTGGCAATATCATGAAAAATACCGGCAATGTACAAAAGCTCCGGTTTTGCCAACTGATAAAACACTTCCGAGCAGAGCGGAAATTCGGCATTAAATTCCGCGCAGGAAAAACGCCGTAAATTGGCCACCAGAAACAAGGTGTGTTCATCAACGGTATAGGCATGAAACAAGTCATGCTGCATCTGGCCAACAATTTTGCCAAAGCCTGGCAAATAAGCACCAAGCACACCCAGTTGATTCATACGCCGGAATTCATGCGTGACACCTTTCGGCTGACGGATGATTTCCATAAACAGGCTGCGGTTTTTAATGTCGGCGCGAAAACGTTTGTCGATCAAATGCAAATGCGCGTGGATCTGCCGGATGGTTGAGGCGCGGATACCTTTGAGTTGCGGGTTTTGCTGCAGAATCAAAAACACTTCCAAGAGTGCATAAGGGTAAAACGCAAAGATGCCGGAATTAATGGTTTCTAAATAGCCGTTATGTGACTGAAACCTGCGGTTGATGGGCTGAATATCTTTGGATGCATCGGCGAGAATGATGTTCTCTTCAAAGATCTGCAACAGCAGGGCATTCATCTGGCCCACCGCGCGGGCGCAGCGGTAGTAGTCTTTCAT
>CAMPHB010000255.1 GCA_946885755.1 uncultured Methylophaga sp.
GATTAGACCTGATTGGTATCACCATTCCTGAAACATCGTTTATCATGCAAACTGAACTTGCTTGCTGTGCCGGAATAAAGGATTGCCCCCAATGGCCATTGCCAACGCTTTAGCCTTTCTGCTGTACCTTTGCTGTAGTGTCATTCTGATCCGTGGCTTTGTAAAACGAGATACCAGCCGGCCGGTGAAAAGTTTGCCGATTGGCATTATGACAATACTGGCGCTGGTGTTTCATGCTGCACATCTGTTTTTTGTCATGCATGCCGCCGGTGGCTGGGACTTGAATCTCATGACCATGTTGTCTATTACCGCCTGGATCATGGCATTTCTGGCATTTCTGGGCGGTTTTCGCTGGCCGGATTCACCGCCCGGCATCATCGTCTATCCGCTGGTTGCCTTAATTTTAATGATGGTATTTGAAGTGCCATCTGCCAGCAATAAACAACTGCAGGATCCGGCGCTGGAATGGCATATTCTGTTATCGATAACCGCATACAGCCTATTAATGTTGGCAGCTATTCAAGCCATTGTGCTGGCTATTCAGGAAAAACAACTGCGTCAGCATCACGCCGGCGGCCTGCTGCGCAAACTACCGCCAATGCAAACCATGGAACGGGGTTTATTTCAGCTGATCATCAGCGGTTTTGCCCTGCTGACTTTAGGACTTATTACTGGTTTTGTATTTGTCGAAAATTTCTGGGCACAACATTTAGCACACAAAACTATTTTGTCAGTCATTGCCTGGGGCGTATTTGCCGGCTTGCTGTGGGGCCGGCAGCAACATGGCTGGCGTGGACAAACGGCTGTACGCTGGACATTGGCCGGTTTTGCCTTTTTGTTACTGGCCTATGTCGGCAGCAAAATCGTCCTTGAATATATTTTGCAGATCAGCTGATTATGCTCGAAGAAACGTCATTAGTCGTGCTGTTCGCCATCTTATTTTGCCTGTTGGTGATGTCAGCATTTTTCTCCAGCTCTGAAACGGCGCTGATGTCTTTAAACCGTTATCGGATGCGCCATTTAGCGCAACAAGGCCATCGCGGCGCGCTGATAGCTGAATCGTTACTTGCTAGACCTGACCGGCTGATTGGCCTGATTCTCCTGGGCAATAATTTCGTCAATATTTCTGCATCGTCAATCGCCACCATCATTGGCCTGAAATTGCTCGGCGAGGAAGGCATTTTAATCGCGACGCTGGCATTAACTTTGATCGTGTTGTTATTTGCTGAAGTCATGCCCAAAACCATGGCGGCATTGCATCCCGAACGGGTGGCTTATCCGGCGAGTTTTATTCTTAAACCATTGTTATGGATTTTGTATCCGCTAGTGTGGATCATCAGCCTGATTACCCGCTGGCTGCTGGGATTGCTCGGCGTTTCGGCTGAAGATGCCAAATCAACCGCTATCAATGTCGAGGAACTCAAAGTTGCTCTGATGGAAGCAGGCAGCATGATCCCCCGCAGCCATAAAGACATGCTGATGAGTATATTGGAGCTCGAGCAGATAACGGTTAACGATGTCATGGTGCCGCGCAATGAAATTGAGGGCATTGATATCAATATGCCGTTTAATGACATCGTCAAACAGCTGTCACATTGCGGTTATACGCGGCTGCCGGTTTATCAGGACTCCATGGACAATATTGTCGGCATTTTGCATGTCCGCAAAGCTTTAAACCTGCTGACGCAAGATAATCTGAATCCACAAACACTGAATAACATTGTTAAAAAAGCTTACTTTGTGCCGGAAGGCACCTCATTAAATACGCAGCTGATTCAGTTTCAGCGTAACTTACGGCGCACCGGACTGGTCGTTGACGAATATGGTGATCTGCTCGGCCTCATCACGCTTGAAGATATTTTCCAGGAAATTGTTGGTGAATTTACCGCCAATACCATTGATGATGACAAAGATATTCACCCGCAAAATGATGGCAGTTTTTTAATTAACGGCACGGCCACTATCCGTGAAATCAATCGCAATAATAACTGGCATTTACCCACTGACGGGCCGAAAACTATTAACGGTCTGGTGCTGGAAATGCTGGAAAGTATTCCGGATCCGGGCGTCAGTTTGCGCGTTGATGATTATGTTATTGAGGTTATTCAGACAGCCGACAATATCATTAAAACGGTGCGGATCCGCAGCATCGAAAGTGAACTGACCGAGGCTGAAGTGGAAACCGGCTGATATGACATTGCGCATCAAAGCTTGTGGTTTAAATGAGATCGATAAAAGCTCATTAAAATCCATGTTGAAACTGGCGGCGGATTTGTTAAGTCATCCCTGGCTGCTGACTGATGCCGATGATGCGGATCTCAAAGTCTACTGTTTTGATTACCCGGAAGGTCTCAGTGCCTGGCAATCGCGCAAAGAAACTGGACTCAGCGCACTCCTGGCAAGTCATGGCAATGTCACTGAAGCGGTCGACATTATTATCAAAAAACCATTGCGTACCGCTAATTTCTCAGAAGCACTGAACCTGATTGATGAACAGATCCGTAACCCGCAACCACGAAAAGTTGTGTCATTAAAAATCAGCCAAACAGCGCCTGATAAAAAGCCGGCCACAGCTGAAAAATTATTTTTCTGGACCCGCCAACTGCAAAAACAATTGCTCAACAGACAAAAACCGGCTGCCGATTTGCCAGCGCTTAATTTAAAAATTGACGCTGTTGAAGCCACCAAAAAAACAGATACCTTTACTGACCCGGGTTTACTATCGACCTGGCTGGGACAATTACCGGCCGATCCGCATCAAAAAATCAGCACCTTGCTCAGTCATTTGCAAACGCTGAGTGGTCTTGATTTAAGCCTGCAAAAAAGCCTGCCACTGCTTGATGAATACCGGCAAACCATAACGCTGATGGTCTTTGAGCGTGATAGTGCCGCGCTTCGGGCTGATAGCCGGCAACTTACCGAAAAACGTAAATATCTGCGCCAGTTTCAACAATGTTTACAGCTTCTTGCACAACAATACTTTCGCTGCGCCAGGCAACGTTATCTGAGAGGCCAGCGTC
>CAMPHB010000256.1 GCA_946885755.1 uncultured Methylophaga sp.
CTGCAGACCATCAGGCTTATAGCCTCAAAATAAGATTTTGCTGTGCTTTTCCCGCAAACTGCCAAACTGAACGGTATGGCTGTATTCAGCCATATTTAAATGTCAGCTGTAACAGCTAAAAACCGGCTGTTTTCAGCCATCACAACCACCACACCTTCAGGAATATTTCCTATAGGGTCAAATCTCTGTCCTCGCTAGGCTTCACTGGCTTTTTACGCTCAGGAGAGAGAAATGTACTTAAAACCAAAACTGCTTAGCAGCGCGATTTTGTCATCGCTACTGCTGACCCCTTTTGCCGTGTTGGCAGAAGAGCCGGTTGATGCCGGTAAAATGACGGTCACTGGCATTCTGCCGGACCGGCTGGAAGCTGTTCCCGGCTCATTCAGCATTATTGACGAAGACTATTTAGAACAGCGCCGGCCGATTTCCAATATCGAGCGCCTGCGGACCGTACCGGGTATTAATGTGGTACCGGATGGTAGCATGGGCTTTGACACCAATATCGGTATTCGTGGCCAGAATCCCCGTCGCAGCTCCAAATCGATGATTATGGAAGACGGCATGCATTTACAGTTAGCGCCTTATGCCGATCCGGTGGTGCATTACACAACACCTTCTCAGGTGGTGAGCCGTGTTGAAGTAATCAAAGGGGCAAACCAGACGCTTTATGGGCCACAAACGCTTGGTGGCGCCATTAACTTTGTGACTAAACCGGTGCCGCGCAGTGGTGAAATCGAAGGCAGTGTCACTTCAGCTTTTGGTAATCAGGATTATCGTTTACTGCACGGTAATGTCGGCTTTGGTAATGAATTCGGCGGTGTGCTGTTTGATTTCACCCAGAACAAAGGTGATGGCGTTTATGATGATGCTGAATTTGATGTTAAAGACTATCGTTTTAAAGGTGAGCTGGACATCACTGAACGTCAGACCCTTGGCTTGAAACTGGTTCATACCCGCGACCGACGCAATCAGACCGAAGCTTACTTAACACCTTATGAATACGATCAAGACCCTTATTCGCACCCGTCCATTCAGAACGATGAGTGGGAACAGGATCGTGATGTTGTTCAGTTACAACATATTTTCCGTTTTAACGATAACTTTAAGCTGACATCACAGGCTTATTACACTGATACTTTCCGTAATGGTCTGCGTAGCACCGAAGAAAATGAAGGTGTTCTTGATGACAACGGCAATATCACTTCTATATTCAGAAATTGTCCTGATGAAGGTGGTGAAGGCGTCCCGGCTGGTAACGTAACCAATGTCAGCCAATGTGCCGGCCGTCATGCGCCACGCCAATATTACACCCGTGGTATAGAAACTCGCGGTGATTTATCACACAGCCTGTTCGGCCTGGATCATGACACCATCTTTGGTGTGCGTTATCACGAAGAAAATGTTCACCGTCAGGAAATCCTGTCGCAAAGCGTTGCTGAACGTGAAAACTATGATTTAGCGCTGGCCAACAATCCGGGGGATGTTGAAGAAGCCTTTATCAAAACCAACGCGCTGTCTTATTACCTGCAAAACACCACTTATGTCGGTAACTGGTCGTTCACGCCGGGTTTTCGGGTAGAAGATGTCCGCACCAGCGAAAACTTCTTTGAAGGCGGCGCACAGCAAAACCGCGAAAGCCTGTCTTATACCGAGTTCCTGCCGAGCTTTGGTGTTGCCTGGAATGGCATTGCCAATACCACGGTGTTTGCCGGTATTCATAAAGGTATCGCCCCGGCGCGTGCTGACCGTGAATTCAGTGAAGATGGTGGTCGTGCAGATCCGGAAGAAAGCACCTTGTATGAAGTGGGCGCCAGAAGCCGTTACTTCAATGGCATCAGCTTTGAAGTAGCACTGTTCCACAACGATATTCAAAACACCCTGGTGGACTTCGGTGACACCTTTGATAACAGTGGTGACAGCGAACAAACCGGTATTGTACTGGCCGGCCGTATCGACTTCGGTGATATTTTTGGCTGGACCAACAATATTTACCTGTCAGGCGCCTACACCAACTTATGGACAGCTGAATACAAAGATGGTCCGGATCCGACCATCAACGGCAACCGCATGCAGTACGCGCCGGAACATCTGTTAAATGTTGACCTTGGTTATGAACATCAAAGCGGCGTTAACGCCAGAATTGGTGTACAGCATGTCAGCAAACAGTTTGTTGATGACGGCAATACCCGTGTTGAGGATGTCAGCGGTCTGCAGGGCACCATTCCAAGCTTTACGATCTGGAATGCCAGCGTCAATTACAGCATTCCAAACTCTGGTGTCACTGTGTTTGCCGCAGTCGAGAACCTATTTGGCAAGGAATACCTGGTCAGCCGCAACGAAGGCAAGCTGGTTGGTCGTGAACGCCTGTTCTTCGGCGGTATCACTTACGACTTTTAATATTTCAGCAACTTGACGGAGAACGGAATGCCATTACTTCGGTAATGTCCTGCGCTGGTCCCTCCCAGAACCACTGCTTGCATTCCCTTTTTACCGGACGCCCGCTTTTTAGCGGGCGCTTTTTTTGGGCAATAAAAAACCACGCCTCAGCGTGGTTTTTAAGTGACTCGGTGAATGATCAGTCTTTGTTAACTTCCCGCTTGTCGATATACATCAGGACAATTTGCCGATCGGTATAAATATCATTGGATCCACTTTCCCGCACTTTGTCATAAAAAGCTTTGAACTTTGGATCGCGGGCTTTCATATCGTCCAGATTATTGAGCAGCACATTAGCCTGAAAGGCTGTCGGCGCAGTATCAAAATAGCGGATGGTGCAATAGGTGCTGATGGGTTCGTCACTGTTTTGCAGTTTCTGCTGCACCGTTTCGCTGAACATACACTGCTGGTAATTCTCAATATTGGCTTCATCCTTAACCGGTTCGGCCTGTGCCAGCGGCAACAAAGCCAAAGACAAAACTATCAACGATTTCATAATCTTAACCTTAACTAAAACTGAAGCTAAGACCGGTAACGCCGGACAACAGTTCCCCAGCAGGTTTCCCTTGGCCCAAAACAAC
>CAMPHB010000257.1 GCA_946885755.1 uncultured Methylophaga sp.
GGCCTGCTGGGTATGATTGGTAAAGCCGAGCGTGGTGAAGAAACCATCGGGCTGATTAAGAAATACCGCTCGGTGTATTTAATCGCCGTCGGCGGCGCTGCATATCTGGTGTCGAAAGCGATAAAATCATCGAAGCTGATTGCCTTTGAAGAACTGGGCATGGAAGCGGTACGCGAATTTTATGTGGAAAATATGCCGGTCACCGTGGCCGTGGACAGCGAAGGTCGCTCAGTTCATGAAACCGGCCCCAAAGAATGGCAGCAACGCATTGCCGGTATTCCAATCAAAACCGTCAGTAAATAGAGGAAAACATTATGGGAATCGCGGTAAGTTTACATTTGCTGGCCAGCGTCATCTGGGTCGGCGGTCTGTTTTTCGCTTTTATGTTTCTCCGACCGGCAGCAGCAACTATGCTGACACCAGAACAACGTCTGCCGCTCTGGCAGAATATTTTCAGCCGCTTTTTTCCGTGGATCTGGGCCAGTATTGTCACGCGAATTAATACCGCCAGTTATATGAATGTGATGCGTGCCGGCGTCGGCGGCATGGATGGCGTCGGCCCGCATGTGCATATCATGTTGCTGCTCGGCATTCTGATGATGCTGTTGTTTATGCATGTGTTTTTTAATCCCTACCGCAAGTTGAAATGGGCGGTTGCCGAACATGACTGGATCACCGGCGCTGATGCGCTGGACAAAATCCGTAAATTTGTCCGTGCCAACCTGATCCTCGGTCTTGTTGTTATCGTGATTGGCAGCAGTGGCCGCTACTGGTAAAACAATGCGCTGGTTGCTGCTATTGCCGGCGTTGTTCAGTGCCAGCCTGTTGGCCAATTCAATCCGGCAAGTCATCAATGACGATGGCAGCATCGAATTTACCAATGCCGATGTGACGGCGACCAGCAAAACCACCAGCAGCCGGCAAACCATTATTTATAAATCCATTAATAATGCCGGTGACGGCGTGGTGTTTTCCGATCAAAAACCGCTGGCCGGTGAGTTTGAAGTACTGCGTTACGACTGCTATGCCTGTAATCCGGATTCACCCATCGACTGGTATTCGATTGCGCTTAATACCAATGCCTATCGTAATGAAGTCAAACAACTGGCTGAAAAATACAAAATTGATGCGGCACTGGTACGCGCCGTTATTCATGCCGAATCGGCATTTAAAGTCAATGCGTTATCAAACAAGGGCGCGCAGGGTTTAATGCAACTGATGCCCGGTACGGCCAGAGATATGGGCGTTAAAAACGCCTTTGATGCCCGGCAGAATATTGAAGGCGGCGTCAAATACCTGGCCTGGCTACTGGAAACCTTTAATGGCGATATCAAACTGGCCACGGCGGCTTATAACGCTGGACCCGGCGCGGTAAAACGCTATAACGGTATTCCGCCCTACGCCGAAACCGAAGTCTATGTCGAACGGGTCGGCATTTTGCATCAGCGCTATAAAAATGCCGGTTAGTGGTTTCCTGACTTACTTAATTTAAAGCTTTTATCCGCAGATTACGCGATGAAAGATGGTTCCTTCCCCCGCTTTCGGGGGAAGGTTAGGATGGAGGTAGGATATTAACCACAGAGACACAGAGGGCACAGAGATAAAAAGGAAGCTTTGAAACTTCTTTGCAGTGTCAAAAGTTAAGGCACCCTCAGCGTCAGCGTCCCATCACGCTGCGTCATCTCCAGATGTTTCATAAAGCTCATGCCCAGCAGGACAATTTCATCGGGCATATGCGGATTAATATTCGCTGAAATATCACTGAGGGTAATCCCACCGAGTTGCACGGTATCAAGTCGCGTCCGATAGACGGTGATAACGCCATTGGCGGTACCCACCATGGCCGGCCTGCCCTGCTCCAGCCCGGCATCCTCTGCAATGCCGGCTGGCACACTGATATTGGTGGCACCGGTATCAAGCAAAAATGTCACTTCATGACCATTAATAAAACCGGGCGCCACATAATGACCGGCGCGGTTTCTGTCCAGTACCACTTCGCCATCAGCATCAATTTCCATATTGGCCAGATGCCGGTTAGGGTTATCACGTTCTGCAATAAAACCATTGAAGAATAGCGTCAGCGAGGCCATCAGCAGTAACCAGAAAATAATGGTCATCACACTGCTGGCACCGGCTTGTCTGGCAAAATTCATGTTCATTTAATTATCAGCGGTTATCGTAAATTCAAGTAAAAGGGCTGGCGAATTTTTCGGCCAGACATTGTCATAGACATGTTTTTAATCAATCCGTTGTTATGGAGCATCAAAATAATGAATACCCGTGGTCTGATGGATAAATTATTGCAATCCGGTAATCAGTTTTTACAACAGCAAACCGGCGGTAAAGGCATTGATAAAAGCCAGATCAGCCAGTTTCTGACCGGTGCCGGTGGCGGTGCTTTGGCCGGTACTGCAGTTGGCTTGCTGCTCGGTAATAAAAAAGCCCGCAAAATCGGTGGCGGCGTTTTGAAATATGGTGGTGTTGCCGCACTGGGCGCAGTTGCCTTTAAAGCCTACCAGAACTGGCAACAAAACCAGAGCAGCGCACCGCAACAAACCCCACAAACTGTTGATCGCCTGCCGGCGCCGCAAGCTGAACAGCACAGCCAGGCTATTTTGGTAGCTATGCTCGGTGCCGCCAAAGCCGATGGCCATATTGATGATCGTGAACGGCAGCTGATTGATGAGCAGGTGGCTGGCCTGACCAGTGATCCGGAATTACAGCAGTGGCTGGATCAGGAGCTGAAAAAACCAGTGAATCCGGTAGAGGTTGCCAATCATGCCAAAACGCCGGAAATGGCCGCTGAAATGTATTTAGCAAGCTTGCTGATGGTCGATGAGGAAAGCTTTATGGAAAAAGCTTACCTTGATGAACTGGCGCGGCAAATGAACATTGATGCAGCGCTGAAAGCTGAGATTCACGCCGCAAAAAATCAAGCCCTGGCGTGATATGCTCAGCGAATATTGCTGAAATAACTGCTTGTTTTAGGTTTATGGCTGGGTATTATCG
>CAMPHB010000258.1 GCA_946885755.1 uncultured Methylophaga sp.
GTATTCGTCAGGTAAAACGCGATTGGTTTGCCTACAACACACAAATTGCCCGTGAAAAAGGTAAATGGTACGAGGCTAATCAGCGGCCGGCCAAACAGGTTGAAACTCACTGGTATGAAGCCAATCTGGTGCAACATCAGGAAACCAAAAATAAATGGTATGAAGCCAATTTACGTTCAGCTCTGGAAAATGTTCGGGCGACACGCAATAAGTGGTACGAAGCCAATCTGGACAATACGCCGACCGACAGACACTGGTATGAATTTAAAGAGGCTGGCGATACCGACTGGAAAAAACGTTTTCAGGCAGCCAATATCGAAAAAGTTCGTAGCCAGACGCATAAATGGTACGAAGCTAACCTCGACAATACGCCGACTGAGAAACACTGGTATGAGTTCAGTGATGAACAAACAGCGCCGGATCGTAAATGGTATGAAGCCAATCTGGAGCAGGCCCGGATAAGCCATAAAAAATGGTATGAGGCTAACCTGCATCCGGATCCCCATGCCGATCTCAAGAAAAAATGGTGGGAAGCCAATCTTAATCTGGCCCGTACTAAGAATCTCAAACGTAAATACTTTGAGAACAATATGCGCGTGGCCCGCGAAAGCCGCAGTAAATGGGATAACCAGGATTAATTACTAGGCTTGATGACAGAAGGTGCCGGCGGTAAACATTGTGAGTAACTAATGCAGGTTCAATGTTTTACCGTCGGTGCTTTTCGCGTTAATACCTATCTTGTTACCGATCCCGCCACACAACTGGCAGCCATTATTGATACCGGTGAGTCGGACGGATTGCTGCATCAATTGCAGTCTTTGCAGCCTCAACCAAAGATCGCCATGATTTTGCTGACCCATGGGCATCTTGATCACGCAGGTTCGCTGGCCTTACTCCAGCAACATTATGATGTGCCCACTTATTTGCCGCGTCTGGAACAGCCGCTGTTTGCTACTTTGCCACAACAAGGCGACTGGTTCGGCGAGCCATCGTTTAATCGCACTTGTGGCCGTATCGATCATTATGTTGATGACGGCGATCAGATAAAACTGGGCGAAACCACTTTGAATTTTATTTCCACACCGGGGCATACGCCGGGTCAGGGCTGTTACTATGACGACCAGGATATTTTTGTCGGTGATACCTTGTTTGCCGGCAGTATTGGTCGTTATGATCTACCGATGGGTGATGCTGATATGACTCGGCAAAGTCTGGCAAGATTACTAAATCTACCCGGTCATTTGCGGGTGCACAGTGGGCATGGACCTGTTACAACGCTTTCGCATGAATTACAAACTAACCCTCATCTGCAATTTTTAAGACGATAACTATGACAAAAACAGACACATTAATCGAAGGTTTCCAACGTTTTAAACAACGCTATTTTGGCGATGACCAAGGGCTTTATGACAGCATGAAAACCGGGCAACCGGCTAAAACGCTGATGATTGCCTGCTGTGATTCACGTGTTGATCCGGCGATTCTCACCGATTGTGATCCCGGTGATTTATTCACCGTACGTAATGTCGCCAATCTGGTACCACCTTGCGAAAATGATCAGCATCACCATGGCACCAGCTCGGCGATAGAGTTTGCGGTTAAAGCGCTGAACGTCGAAAACATTATCGTTATGGGCCATGCGAACTGCGGTGGTATCAAGGGACTCTGGGAAAGTGACGATCTTAATGATTCGCAGTTTATTCATCGCTGGGTGTCGATTGCCCAGCAAGCTAAAGACTGGGTTAAAACTAATCATAGTCAGGACAGTGCTGCTGCCCAGTTAAAAGCTTGTGAGCAACGTGCTGTGCTGGTGTCATTGCAAAACCTGCTTGGCTTTGATTTTGTGCGGGAGCGGGTAGAAAGCGGCAAACTCAGTCTGCACGGCTGGTATTTTGATCTGACCGCTGGGGAATTGCTTAGTTATAACCCGACCAATGACCAGTTTGAAAATACCATCAACTAAATAAAAACGCCGCTGTAAAAAGCGGCGTTTTTTTATTCCATCTCGGTTTGTTCACCGGGCGCGGTTTCCTCAGCGCCAACGCTTTCAGGGGCAACAGGCAATGATTCCGCCTGTTTTTCCAGTTCAGGGTCAATCGTTTCTTCATCATCTTCGATGATTTCAACTTCTTCTTCGCCGATACCTATCATATTTAATAGACCACCGAAAAAGCTGGTTTCGTGTTCACTGAGCGGCACAACAACATTAGTTTCTGTGCGCTCTTCTTCCGCAAGTTCAATTTTTTCAACGACGCGGGTATCACCCTCAATGTGATCCAGTTTTTCCTCATCATCAAAAAACAGGGTGATCCGGCGTTGTTGACGTTCGCCGTTACCGGGTTGAAAGCTGTAAATATAATCCCAGCGATTCGGATGAAAAGTATCAATCAACAGGGGGGTGCCCATCACATAGTTGACCTGACTTTTGCTCATGCCCGGCTCAAGTTTGGCAAGCATTTCCTGAGTAACTTCGTTACCCTGCTGGATATCGATCCGATAAACGCCGGGAATTTTATCTTTGCTACAGGCACTGAGCACAAGAATCATCAGTGAAAGGCTATAAATGCTGAGGCTTTTCATTTAGTATTTAAATCTGTGTTGATGACCAAAATGCGATGATACTCTATTCGCACCATTTCTACGAGGCAACAATCATAATGGAAAGTCAGGATTTACGAAAAGCCGGTCTTAAGGTGACGCTGCCGCGTCTTAAAGTGTTGGAAATCATGGAACACTCGCCACAGCGCCATATGAGCGCTGAAGATGTTTACAAAGCCTTGCTGGAAATGGGTGAAGAAATTGGTCTGGCAACGGTTTATCGGGTGTTGACGCAATTTGAAGGTGCCGGCCTCGTTTCTCGTCTTAGTATCGAAGGCGGGCATGCTGTTTTTGAACTGGAAGATGGTGATCATCAAGATCATATGTTCTGCGTCAAATGTAACCGCATTGAAGAGTTTTGTGATGAGGTGATTGAGCAACGTCAAAAAG